>DVJR01000152.1 GCA_018716575.1 Candidatus Scatomonas merdavium
CTGCCAAAATACAGATGGGAGGACATTTATCACTTTTCGCAGGAAGATATTTCCCGTTTTGAAGAGATTATAAAATCTACAGATCATCTGAAAAAATGTCTGCTTTGCCATAATCATTTTGGGGCAAAGCAGACTATTACTGTTAAATGAAATATTCTTTTTCCTGTGCACTGATACAGGGACTGCCGGTTACTGCTCCGGCATCAGGCTCTTAATCCGCTCCGTCTGCGCCTGAATGGCGGAGAGCTCGTCTGCCGTCATCTTCTCCGGCTTCTTGCCGCGGGTCAGCTTCTGCAGAACCGCCACTTCATTTTTCAGCTCTTTCTTAGTATCCTTCGCAAGCGTTTTCCGGTTATTGTTCAGATACTGTTCCGCCGCCAGCATCTGGGCCTGAGCCGCATTCAGGGCATCCAGCTTTTCCCTTCTCGAAGTATCCTCTCCGGCATAGGCCTCCGCGTCGTGGATCGCGCGCTGAATCTCATCCTCCGACAGGTTGGAGCTGGCGGTAATGGTGATCTGTTTCTGTTTGCCGGTTCCCAGATCCTTGGCCGATACATTGACGATGCCGTTGGCGTCAATATCAAAGGTAACCTCGATCTGAGGCACACCCGCGGGCGCCCGCTTGATGCCGTTTAACCGGAAATTGCCCAGCAGGGTATTGTCTTTGGCAAACTGCCGCTCGCCCTGCAGCACCTTGATTTCCACAGACGTCTGATAGTTGGCCGCCGTAGAGAACACCTGGCTGACTCTGGCGGGAATCGTGGTATTTCTGTCGATAATCTTTGTGGCCACGCCGCCCACTGTCTCGATGGACAGAGACAGCGGCGTCACATCCATAAGTATAATCTCCGCCGCGTTTCCGGTGGTGATCTCACCGCCCAGCTTGCCGCCCTGGACTGCGGCGCCCAGCGCCACGCATTCATCGGGGTTCAGATTCCTAGACGGCTCCTTGCCGGTCAGCTGGCGCACTTTACCCTGTACAGCCGGCATCCGGGTGGAGCCGCCCACCAGGAGCACCATTCCCAGCTCCTTCACATCCACCCCCGCATCTGTCAACACCTTCCGAACCGGGGTTTCCGTACGGGACACCAGATCCGCCGTCAGCTCATCAAATTTGCTTCTGGTCAGCTCCATCTCCAGGTGCACCGGCTGTCCTTTCACCGTTGCCACAAAAGGCAGGTTGATGGTGGTCACCGTCTGCGCGGACAACGCCTTCTTGGCCTCCTCCGCCGCTTCCCGTATTCTCTGCATGGCCACCAGATCCCTGGACAGGTTGATCCTCTCGGTTCTTTTGTATTCCTCTACGATATAATTAGTAATTCTTTCGTCAAAATCGTCGCCGCCCAGATGATTGTCGCCGGCTGTAGCCAGCACCTCAATCAGATTATCCCCGATCTCGATCAGCGATACATCAAAGGTGCCTCCGCCCAGGTCATAAACCATAATCTTCTGCGCCTGCCCGTGGTCCAGTCCATAGGCCAGCGCCGCAGAGGTGGGCTCGTTGATGATGCGGAGCACATTCAGCCCCGCGATCCTTCCGGCGTCCTTGGTGGCCTGCCGCTGGGCGTCGTTAAAATAAGCCGGCACCGTTATTACCGCTTCGCTGACACTCTCGCCCAGATAGTTCTCCGCATCCTTTTTCAGCTTCTTCAGGATCATGGCAGAGATCTCCTGCGGGGAATAGTTCTTTCCATCGATTTTTACCCGGTAATTGGTGCCCATTTCTCTTTTTATGGATGAGATGGTCCGGTTCACGTTGGTAGCCGCCTGACGCTTGGCCACGTCGCCCACCAGCCGGTCCCCGTCCTTGGAAAAAGCTACTACAGACGGCGTGGTGCGCATTCCCTCCGCATTGGTGATAACCACCGGTTCGCCGCCTTCCATAACAGCCACACAGCTGTTCGTCGTTCCCAGATCGATGCCGATTACTTTGCTCATATTTCATTTCCTCCGAAAAATTTCACTATGCCTGTTTTTCACTATACAGCACAAAAAAAAGCCGGTCAATGCAGCCGGCCCTTTTTTTATAAATTCTTTCGAATTTTATTTATTTGTTCATCTTTTTCCGAAAAATCTCTTCAAAGGCTTCCCGGTACGGCGCTCTGGCGATTCCGTATTCCGTTACAATCCCGGTCCCTGTCCTGTTAACTGTCCTGGCGGCTTACCGCCCGCTCCAGGGCTGCCACATAATCCGCTCCGCAGATGAAATCGGTCCGGTTCATGATGCAGTCCTTGGCAAAAGTCACAACAATGCGCTCTGCCCGGGCTCTCTTTTCTTCATCTTCTATAGAAGTGATGTCCTTTACATTAGCCATGCCGTCGATCCTTCGGATGCATTCCGTGCCGGCGGCTCCTGCCGTATCGGCCAGAATTCCCGAGAGATACCAGGCCTTGAAGCCCGGCGTCTTTGCCATCAGCTCTGTCACGTATTCATCATAGACGGCGTCGTACTTCTGCACAAACAGATCCACCACATCCGCGATGGTGTCCACGCACCAGGTGCAGAAATCCTCCTTCTCCGCCGGATCCTCTATTGTCGCATCCCCATTGCACCAGGCGAAAAGGAGATTGGCGATCAGATTGCCGATATCATAGCCCATTGGACCGTAGAATGCAAACTCCGGATCGAATACATAGGTATGTTCCTGATTGATAAAAATCGAACCCGTATGCAGATCTCCGTGAATCAGGGCCTGGGCATGATTCATGAATTCGAATTTCAGCTTGGCCGCCTCCAGACGCAGAGCCTCGTCCTCATACAGCTCCTTCTGTATGAACTCCGCGTTGGGCAAAAACACGTGATTCCGGCGGAAGCAGTCCGTGTAGGGCTCCATATATACCAGATCCTCGGTAATGCCGCAGAGATCAGGATTGATGAATTCTCCCACCAGCCTTTTCTTCTCCTTGTGATCCATCACCAGATCCGATGTGCGGATCAGACAGTTGGCCAGAAATGTGGTGATCTGATCTGCAAAAAGCGGATACGTCTCATGGTTCAGAAGCCCGGTGCGCATCATCGTATGGCCGATCATGTCCTCCATGATCATGGCACACATGACCCCGTCATAGAGATAGATCTCAGGCACCAGACCCGGAGCGTAGCTGTTCTCTATTTTCAGAATCTTCGCTTCGATCCTTCCCCGATCCGTGGAAACTCCCAGATCCGGCTCGATTCTGGTTTTCAGCCCTGCCTGCTTTACAATGACGGATTTCCCCGTATCCTCATCCACTACCCGGAACACATAGTTGATATTGCCGTCTCCGATCTCTTTTCCGGACAGCCTGTGGCCCTCCGGGAAAAAATTCAGCTTCGCCTGCACATAATCAGCCGCTTCCTCCGGCTTCATCAAAAAATAAGACTGATAATCTGACATCTTTCTCTCCTCCGTTATTCGTCAATCTCCTCCGCATGGCCGTCGATCACTTTTCCTCCCGTATATCCTCCCCAGCGCCGGGACGCCCGCATGACCCGAAACGCGATATACAGATCCGCCACGCCGTTGTAAATCAGGAAAACACCCGCCAGCGCCGTTGCCAGAGAGCCGACGGCAACCGGAAGAAACAGCATCAGAATCCCCATCAGGAAGGTAACCCCGGTGCAGATCAGGCTGATCCGCCAGCGACCGGCATTCATCCTCTTCAGCATCCTCATTTCCCGCAAATCGTAAAATCCGTGCAGAAACAATATGATAGCGAACAGAAGCCCCATAAAACTCAGAACCGCCGCCGGCCGGATGATGACAAACAGGCCCAGGGCCAGCATAACCACTCCCAGAACACACAGCGCCACATCCCAGACGCTGCCGCTCTCCCAGCCCTTGCGGGACAGGAATACGGCGATCAGCACCGCGCCTGACAGAAGCAGGATGCAGCCTGCAATCCGGCAGACTGTCAGCAGCGCTCCCGTGGGATTTACAAGCAGCAGAATTCCCAGAATAATCAGCACAATGGACACCAGCACGGTCATCAGCTTCGTCCTCTGCAAAAACTCTTTCATTCCTCAATCCCCGCCTTATCCGTGGTTTTATTTTTCTTTTTCATACAGGAAGCGCTCCGGCAGCGTGATATGGAAGCCCTCTGCCAGATCGCGGAAGTTGTCCGGCGTAATGGTCTGCAGCTTCGTAGGACTCATGGAAAGCACTTTGATAAGGATTTCCGCCGATTTTTCCACCGTATGCATCAGACCGAAGGTCAGGTCGAAATTCTCTCCGGAGCAGAACATGCCGTGATGCGCCCAGATAGCCACGTTGTATTTCTCCATCAGCTTGCTGGTGGCGATGGCGATCTCTCTTCCGCCCGGTACCATCCAGCCGACCACGCCGACGCCCTCCGGAAATACTACCGGGCATTCGGTGGCCATCTCCCACAGCTCTCTGGTGAATACCTCGTCCGTCAGCGGCAGCACGAAGGTCAGCGCAATTGTATTGGTGGTGTGGGCGTGATAGATAACTCTGTGCTTTCCGCCGGATACACGTTTCTTTACTTCATGATTCATCAGATGGGTGGGCAGCTCGCTGGTGGGGCCGCCGCCCTCCACCAGACCCCAGCGGATCCTGTAATTCTCTCCTTTGTCATCCAGCTCGATAATCGCCACGCAGACCTCCGGATCCACGATAATGTTCCGGAAATACTTTCCGGTACCTGTCACCATGAAGAACTCTCCTGCCAGCCCCGGCACCGAAGTTCCGATGGGGGTCCAGTCCCCGGGCGCATTGAGCCTCGGACGGATGGCCTCTACCTCCGAATCCATCAGACGGTAGGAAAGGTTGCCGCCGTTCCTTTCATGCCAGCCCTGCTTGTAGCCGTCGTCAGCCATTTTGATAAAACCTTTTACAAATTTCATGTCCAGAATCTTCATATCTCTGTTCCTCCTTTTTTATTCTTAAAATGGCGAAGCCGCGGCCCCGCCCGTAAAACATCTGCCGCATATTCTCCTGCCTTCCGCCAGCAGTCCTCTTCTTCCGCGTATCCTCCGGTCCTCCGTCAGCAGTCCTCTTCATCTGCGTATTCGATTTTGCCCCGAAGCTCCTGCATCCGGTAATCTACCGAAGTGATAACATCAGCGCATTCCTTCAGCTCTCTGCAGATCTCCTCCGCGTTTTCAAGATTTTTCTTGTAACGGAGCTGATGCTCCAGGCTGGCCCAGAAATCCATGGCTATGGTCCGGAACTGCACCTCCACCTTCCGGAACTTCTTGCCGGACGACAGGAAAATCGGTACCTCCATGATCAGATGCAGGCTCCGGTAGCCGTTGGGCTTGGGATTCTTGATGTAATCCTTGATCTCCAGCATCCGCAGGTCGTCCTGATGCAGCATCATGTCCGCCACCGCGTAAATATCCTCAGGAAAGCTGCAGATCACCCGCACGCCCGCTATATCTGCCAGGTTTTCCTCCATGGCTTCTATGGTGACATCCAGCCCTTTTCTGCTGATCTTCTCCAGTATGCTGGCCGGCTGCTTCAGCCGCGTCTTAATAGTCTGAATGGGATTCCGGTTATGTGTCAGGGCAAATTCGCTGTTCAGCACGTTCAGCTTCGTCTCAATCTCCATCAGCGCGCAGCGAAATTCCATCATCAGACTGATAAACGGCTTTGCAATCTCACGCAGTTCATCGATCTCTTCAATCCGCAGCTCATTAATCTGCGTTTTCAGATTTTTATCCTCTTCCATCATATTTTCATCTCCAGTTTTCTGTTCTGCCGGTAAAACCCTTTCTATTATAACTGATTTTCCGCTATTTGCATACCGGTTTTCACATATATGCAATATTTCCGGAACGTCTCTTCTGCCGCTCTCTCAGCTGCCAAGAAATATTTGCGGGCTCTGTAAATTTTTGATATAATATAGCACAGAAAATTTATTGTCTGAAATTCCGGCAGACAATCACAGCGCTGACGGAATCAGATAACAGAATATACACGCAAAGGAGGCTTACCCATGACAAAGGTAATGATTAATCCCGGAATCTGCGGCTTCGTCACCAGCGTAACGGCAGAATCCGAAGATCAGATGGAAGTAAAGATTCAGGTCAAATCCGGCTGCAAAAGCGTAAAGCAGATGTTTGATGATCTGGGAGATACATTCGACGCCTACGAGGTCTGCCTGCGGAAGCCGGGCGAAGGCCCTTTCTTCGAATACGCGCAGGAGCACTTCCCGGTACACGTATCCTGCCCTGTCTTTTCAGGCATCATCAAATGTATGGAAGTCGAATGCAACCTGGCTCTGAAAAAAGATGTTACCATAGAATTTAAGGACTGACACATGATAGCAAAATCCTGTTTTTCCTCTCTCCGCGCCGAGTTCTGCGCGAAGGAGCAGTGGACGCCCCGACAGGTCTTCGGCCCCGGCCGGCGTCCTCATTTTCTTCTGTATGTAGTTCTGGAGGGCAAAGGCATCCTTCAGCTGCGAAACGAAATCTATCACCTGCAGCCGGGGGAGGTTTTTTTCCTGACGCCGGATACGGATTATTACCTGGAAGCCGATGAATACACGCCCTGGCAGATCACCTGGGCCGCTTTTTCCGGCGAGGAAGCCGGCCGGGAGCTGGCGGCCGCCCGATTTTCCTCCTCTCCTGTCTGGAGTATTCCGGGAGAGCAGGAACGGCTGTTTCAATACTCCCTGCATCTGGTGGACGTATTCAAACGGGAACATTCCAGGCCCCTGGAGATTGAGGGCGCTCTTCTGCAGCTCGTCAGCTTTCTTCTGCCCCGTCCGAAAATCCGGCGCAGCGAGACACGGGAAGCCTATCTGAACAGGGCTAAAGCATACATCGACAGCAATTACTGCTACGACATCCGAATTCAGGACATTGCCCGACAGCTGGGTATCGACCGCTCCTATATCTATCGTCTGTTCATGGAGCTGGAGCACATGGCTCCTACGGATTACCTGCTGTCCCGCAGGCTGGAGCACGCCCGCTCTGTGCTGGAATCCGGCGGTTCTCCCGCAGAGGCCGCGTATTCCTGCGGCTTTGCCGACCCGGAATCCCTGCAGTACCATTTTCAGAACTCCTGCGGCATGACGCCGGAGGAATATCGCTGGAGCTGCATGAAGGAGCATTAAGAGTTAAAAATGTCATTTCAGCAGCCGTGGCTTACGAATCTGCTTCAGACATATCCGTGAGCTCCGGCTGCCATTTTTTCAGTCTCTGATATACGGCAGCCACAGGAAGGCCTACCACGTTATTGTAATCGCCTTCTATACTCTCCACATGACGGGCAAAGCTTCCCTGAATCCCGTAGGCTCCCGCCTTGTCAAAAGGCTCGCCGGACAGGATATACGCCTCTATTTCTTCCTCCGTCATCGGAAACAGAAACACCTCTGTCCTTTCAGAAAAGGTTTCCTGACGCACAATACGCCCTTTCCGAACCTCCGCCAGGGTAACGCCGGTAAACACCTGATGGCTCCGTCCCTGAAGGCTTTTCAGCATCTCAGCCGCCTGCCCCGCTGACCCGGGCTTTCCCATAATTTTCCCATCCAAAGCAACTACTGTATCGGCTCCCAGCACCACGCCGTTTTCCTGCACTCTGCCGGCTACGTCCAGACATTTTTGTCTGGAGAGCTCCTCTACTACCTCTTCCGGCTGTGTCGCTGTCGGTTTCTCTTCTATCCTGCTGGGGAGAACCTCTGTCTCCAGACCGATCTGATGAAGCAGCTCCCTTCTTCTGGGAGAAGCAGACGCCAGTATGATTTTCTCTGTTTTCATTGCTCACAGTTCCTTTCCGCCACTTTTATTCTGCAGAGTTTACCAAAAAAACAGGCCTGACGGCCTGTCTTTCTATCTCATTTCTTCAAAACAAGCAGGGCGATAAGCCGGGTTATGTCGTGTGTAATCATCTATCCAGGACTGCCGTTGCCGGCAGCCTCAAGCGACCCACCTAAAAGCGTGACGGGCAGCCACATAGCTTTTTATTCGGTCTTGCTTCGGATGGGGTTTACATGTGCCCGCTCTGTTACCAGAACGGCGGTAGTCTCTTACACTGCCTTTCCACCCTTACCCGCTTCCCGCGGGCGGTTTATTTCTGTTGCACTGTCCCTGGAGTCGCCTCCGCCGGACGTTATCCGGCATCCTGCCCTGCGAAGCCCGGACTTTCCTCACCTGGCCCCTTTCGGTCCTGCCAGCCGCGATTACATACCCTACTTGTTCTGACCGCCTAACTATATCACAGATTCCTGCGCCATGTCAAACCTGCCGCCTGTCTTTTTCAGACATCAAAACAGCTCCCGCCCACGAATTCTCGAAGAATAGAGTTATTCGGAATACCCTCAGAAGGCATTCCCATAAAATAATCCAGGAATTTCAGCAGCCGTTTTGCCTCCATATATTCCGGCGCATCCTCAGGAATCTGGAACAGCAAAGGCTCCGCATAGAGCTTCAGCACCGCCAGCTCGTAGATCAAAGCAGAATTAAACATCACATCCGCCTGCTCCTGATGGGGAAAGATGTATCTCTGTTCTCCGCGCCGCACAGAGTTCCACATGGCGATGGTCTCTCTGGCCGATGTACTTCTGGTACGGTAATCCCGCACAATCCGCCGGATCAGCCGGCCGTCCGTAGTGGGGATCCGGTTGTGCTCATCCACATTCAGCTGAGTCAGCGCGCTGATATAAATCCTGAATTTTCTTTCTGCAGGAATCATCCGGGTAAGCTGCTCATTCAGCCCGTGGATACCTTCTGCCACCAGAATATCCTCCGGCCCCAGCTGCAGAAAATCGCCCCGGTACTCTCTTTCTCCCGTATGGAAATTGAAATACGGCAATTCTACCTTGTTTCCTTTTAGAAGCTCTGCCATATCTCTGTTAAACAGTTCAATATCCAAAGCCTCCAGGCACTCAAAATCATACTTTCCGTTCTCATCTCTGGGGCTGTTCACACGATTTACATAATAATTATCCAGACTCAGCGGATGCGGCCTGAGTCCGTGAGCCGCCAGCTGAATGGACAGCCGCCGGGAAAAGGTGGTTTTCCCCGAGGACGACGGACCCGCAATCAGCACACACTTTACTTCCGGACGGCTGCGTATCATCTCCGCGATTCCGGAGATCCGGCTTTCCTGCAGAGCTTCCGCCACCAGCATAGTCTGACTGATCTCACCCCGGCTGATACACTCATTCAGATCACCGACGCCGTCAATGCCCAGCTGTTCTCCCCATTTCTCTGATTCCTGCTGTATCCGGAAGATCTTCGGGGAAGGCTGAAACGGCCCCACTTCCATGGGGCTGTTCTGTTCCGGCATCATCAGCACAAAGCCTTCGTCATACAGACAGAGATCAAAATATTTCAGATATCCCGTGTGCCATACCATGAAGCCATAATAATAATCTTCAAAGCCGTCCAGACAGTAGAGATTCACCCGCGACACCCTGCGGTAGCGGAACAGCTTTTCCTTGTCCGTCATGCCGTACCGGGCAAAGCGTTCCCGCGCTTCATAGGTGCTGACGTTCTTTTTAATGATAGGGATTTCCCGGTCCGCCATTTCCTTCATGCACGCCTTTACCCGCTTCAGAAAATCCTCATCCAGCTTCACCCTGCCCTTCATGGTATAATAAAAACCATTTCCTACCGAATAATGCAGAATTACCCGATCCACATTTTCATGGCCCGCCACATGATAGATCGCTTTCAGCAGCAGAAGCGTCATGCTCCGCTTGTAGGTCTTGTGACCGATGGCGTCTCCCGTAGTCACGAATTCCAGCCGGCACTCCTCCTTCAGCGTCTTGTGCAGCTCTCTCAGCCTGCCATTGACCATTACCAGAACGACAGGCCAGGCATATGCCTGCTGAAAATCCTTTACTATCTCACCGTAAGGGGTACCAGCCGGATAGACACGCGTCTGCCCGTCCGCAGTTACTCTGTACCATTCCTGTTCCATCCGCAACGCTCCTCCCATACTCTGTCTGCAGATTATACCACCCGGAAAGGCTGACTAACGCCTGCTTCTTTCACCTGACATTCCGGAAACAGGCCCCGCAGTCTCTCCGCCATATATGCAATAAAGCAGTACTCCGTTCCGTAATGGCCTGCGTCGATAATGCACATGCCGTCCGCCATAGCGTCGATAGCCGTATGATAATCAATATCTCCGGTCACCAGCACTTCCGCTCCGGCGGCTAACGCATCCTTTACCACCATTTTCCCCGATCCCCCACTGACGGCCACACGGCCGTACCGGCGGCCGGTTTCCCCATAACACCGCACGTCCGGAAGCCCCATTCCTTTTTTCACCAGCTCCGCCAGCTCATCCAGCGCCATGGGCTGCGGCAGGCGGCCGATCCGGCCAATGCCCTCCGGCACCCCGCCATTTTCTCCGGTCTTCAGCAGAACCTCTGTATTCAGAAGTCCCAGCTGCCTCTCATTGAGGTCTGCCATAGCGCGCACGTCAAAATTCGTATGCATGGCATAACAGCACACCCTGTTCTCCGCCAGCGTCAGAATCCGCCGGCCCAGAAAGGTATCGCTGTTTACCTGACGGATGGCGCCGAAAATCATCGGATGATGGGACACGATCAGATCCGCGCCCCAGGAAACTGCTTCAGCCAGAGGCTCATCCGTCACATCCAGCGTCACATATATTTTCTTCACATCTCTGTCCCGCCTGCCCACCAGCAGACCCGGATTGTCCCATTCCTCCGCGCAGGAGAGCGGAAACTCTTCTTCCAGCTTCTGAATAATCTCTTCACATTTCATAATATGACAGAGCAGCACGAATATGCCGCATTTCCTCCTCTATTGTATTTCTCCGTTCTCCGGCCCTGGCACCATCGGCCTCCTTCAATCTTTCCGTCAAGCTCTTCCGCAGCGCCTCTTCCCGCAGCAGATACCTGTGCAGCACCGGATGGCGCTCCTTAAGGAGACAGGGGCCGAAGAGGCGTTCTTCCTCTGTCAGGATCTTCCCGCCTGGTTCAGCCATATTCCGGCCAGGTTTTCCCCCTTCCGCCGGCACCGCATGAATCACGGGATAATATTTTCCATCCTCCAGCACCATATCCTCCCTGTCGATCCGGAAATCATTCATCTCCAGCCATGTTCTGACACCATATACCTCTGACTGCGGCCCCAGCACCAGTTCCCGCAGGCTTTCGCAGACCTGACGCCCTTCTTCCAGAATCCTTGCAATCAATCTTCCGCCCATCCCGGCAATAACCACCGTATCCACTTCGCCGGGTGCCAGACCCGCAAGTCCGTCCGACAGACGGGTTTTTATGTATCGCTCCAGTCCATACTGTGCGATATGTTCTTCTGCCCTTCTCAGCGGTCCGGGATTTACATCCATGGCCAATGCCCCTGGAATTCTTCCTTCCAGACACAGGCTGACGGGCAGATACCCGTGATCGCAGCCCACATCCGCCAGGCGGTTTCCGGACGATACCATAGAAGCAATGCTTTTCATACGCTTTGAAAGCTGCATACGCCTTCCTCCGGTCAGTCCAGATAGTCCTTCAGCTTGCGGCTTCGGCTGGGATGGCGCAGCTTCCGCAGGGCCTTGGCCTCGATCTGACGGATACGCTCTCTGGTGACGTTGAACTCCTTGCCCACTTCCTCCAGCGTCCGGGCGCGGCCGTCATCCAGGCCGAACCGCAGGCGCAGCACCTTCTGCTCTCTCTCTGTCAGCGTGCTTAAGACCTCCTCCAGCTGTTCCTTCAACATGGTAAAAGCCGCAGCATCCGCGGGAACCGGCACGTTGTCATCCTGTATGAAATCTCCCAGATGGCTGTCCTCTTCTTCTCCGATAGGCGTCTCAAGAGAAACCGGTTCCTGAGAGATCTTCAGGATCTCCCGAACCCTTTCCACGGACATGTTCATTTCCTCCGCAATCTCTTCAGGAGTAGGTTCGCGTCCCAGTTCCTGAAGCAGCTGTCTGGACACCCGAATCAGCTTATTAATCGTCTCCACCATATGAACAGGAATCCGGATGGTTCTGGCCTGATCCGCAATAGCTCTGGTAATGGCCTGACGAATCCACCAGGTAGCATAGGTGGAAAATTTATACCCCTTCCGATAATCGAACTTTTCTACAGCCTTGATCAGACCCAGATTTCCCTCCTGGATCAGATCAAGAAACAGCATGCCGCGGCCCACATAACGCTTCGCAATGGATACCACCAGACGCAGGTTAGCTTCCGCCAGCCGCTTTTTGGCGCTTTCATCCCCTTCTTCCATGCGCTGCGCCAGCTCGATCTCTTCTTCCGCGGACAGAAGCGGAACCTTTCCAATCTCCTTTAAGTACATCCGCACCGGATCCTCAATGCTGATGCCCTCAGGAACTGAAATATCCAGATTCTCCATATCCACTTCTTCTTCATCATCCAGATTGATGTCGTCGTCGCTAAGCAGAAGCAGATCATCCACATCGTTTCCATTTTCCGAAATTCTCAGCACATCAATTCCATGAGCTTCCAGATATTCCAGCACCTTGTCCATCTGGTCGTCAGAAATGGGCATATCCTGAAAATATGACTGTATTTCATGATACTCCAGCGTATTCTTTTTCTTTTTGCCCATTTCCATCAGGCCTTTCAGTTTCTCCATAAACTTCTCTTTATCCATTTCCATAGATTGTCCATCCTTTCCTGTCTATGTGTATTTTGTCCTGACCCATGTAAAAATAATCCATTTTCTACTGAAAAACGCCTTCCGGCAATCCGTTCCGTCTCAGCGCCTCCAGTTTTTTCTTTTCTTCCATGAGCTTCTGCAGCCCGGCCAGATCTGTGGGATCCAGCCCGGAAAGCCGTCCGGCAATACTGCTCTCCTTCATGTTACACACCACATCCAGCAGTGCTTTCTTCTTCTCCGCCTCCGTATCCAGGGCAATCTGCTCATGAAACAGGGCCGCAACTTTTTTTTGCTGCTCACTGTCCTCAAAATGGTTGATAATTCTGGCCGGATTCACTTCTCCTTTCCGGAACTGATCTTCCACCATTTCCGCCACCTGGCGGTAGAGAGGATTGGTAAAATCCTCCGGGCTTATGTATTTCTCCAGCCCACCCAGAATCTCCGGATAGCTGGTCATCCAGGTCAGCATCAGCTTCTGTGCCTTCTCTGTGCCGCCCTCCTTCTCCTGTTTTCTCTCCCGGGACTTTTTCGGTTCGATAATCCCGGAGATTCCGGCGCCCTTCAGTGCCAGCCGGTTTACCAGCTTCCGCAGCATATCCGCCTGGACGTTGTACAGCCGCGCCACTGTCTCCAGATAGCTGTTCCTCTCAATCTCATCTTCGAATTTCAGAAGTCTGGCAGCCACCTCATGAAAGAAATCAGATTTTCCCTGAGGATCAGCCATATCGTAACCGGCCTGAAGGATACGGATTTCAAACAGAAAACTGTTCTCTGCCTTCTGAAGCCTTTCCTCAAAGGCTTCCTTCCCCTCCTGGCGGATAAACTCGTCCGGATCCTTATGGGGCTTCAGACTGACCACCTTAGTGGCAAGGCCAACCGCCCGGAGCATGGGTATGGCGCGCAGTGCCGCCCGCACCCCTGCATCATCGCTGTCGTACATGATCAGCACCTCATCCGTATACCGTTTCAGAAGCCCCGCCTGCTGGGATGTCAGCGCCGTCCCCAGCGAAGCCACCGCATTGGTAAAGCCCGCCTGATGCATGGAAATTACATCCATATAGCCTTCGCAGATGATCAGATTCTTCCTCCTGGAGCTCCGGGCCGCATGCAGGCCGTACAGATTCCGGCTTTTATCAAAGATCTTCGTCTCGGGGGAATTCAGGTATTTGGGCTTTCCATCCCCCATGACGCGGCCTCCGAAGCCAATGACCCGGCTGTTTACATCCATAATCGGAAAAATGACCCTGTTCCAGAACTTGTCGTAAATCCCCCGCTTTTCATCAATATTGAACAGCCCTGACTCTTTCAGCACTTCATCTGTATAATTTTGCTTTTTCAGATATCTGTACAGATCATTGTTGTACCGGTCCGAATAGCCCAGGCCAAACTTCCGGATCGTATCATCGTCCAGCCCGCGGCCCGTCAGATACTTCATGGCGGCCGCGCCCTCCGGCGCCCGCAGCTTGGCATAAAAATATCTTGCCGCCTGCTTATTAATCTCCAGCAGCAGTGCCTTCCGGTCCGCCAGCGCCCTGGCTTCCCGGGAATACTCAATCTCCGGCAGGCGTACGCCAGCCCGGTCCGCCAGTGCTTTTACCGCCTCCTGAAAAGAATAGTTCTCATATTCCATCAAAAAAGTATATACATTCCCTCCCGCTCCGCAGCCGAAACAATAGTACATCTGTTTGCCCGGGCTGACGGAGAAAGACGGAGATTTTTCATTATGGAACGGACACAGCCCGAAATAAGAGCTGCCTCTCCGCTGCAGCTTCACGTAACCGGAAATCACATCCACGATGTCATTTCGCGTCCGCACCTCTTCAATTATATCATCGGAATACCGCATTTATGCTCACCTTTACTTCAATATACTGCCCATGCCTTCGGTATGTAAATCTCTTCGAATTTATGTATGGAATACTGATCCGTCATCCCGGAGATGTAATCACATACTACGCGCTCCTTTTTTTCGCCATCCGCGATCAGCTTCTGATACTCCCGGGACAGCTTCTCCGGAGCCGCGCTGTAATATTCATACAGCTCCGTCAGCATTCTCTTGGCCTTGACCTCCTCATGCTTGGCCACATCATTGGTATATACGTTGTCAAACATCAGCTTTCGCAGCGTCGCCATAGCATCCCGGATCTCTTCGGACTGGATGATGGCGTCCTTCCCCATACTGTTCTGTACGATGTCATGAATCAGTGTGTTCAGCCGCTCCCGGCATGTCCCTCCCAGCGTCACCCGTATGGTGATGGGAATATCGTCTTCGCTGATGATGCCGGCCCGCTGAGCATCATCCATATCATGATGAATATAGGAGATCTTATCGCAAAGCCGGACAATCTGCCCCTCCAGAGTGCTGGGATGTCCCGCCGTGCGGTGGTTCAGAATTCCATCCTTCACCTCCCAGGTCAGATTCAGCCCTCTTCCATCTCTCTCCAGAAGCTCCACTACACGGATGCTCTGCTTATAATGAGCGAAGCCATCCGGACAGACCGCATTCAGCGCCGCCTCACCGGCATGTCCAAAGGGTGTATGTCCCAGATCATGGCCCAGAGCAATGGCCTCCACCAGATCCTCATTAAGCCGCAGGGCTTTGGCAATGGTCCTGGCTGTCTGAGAAACCTCCAGCGTATGGGTCAGCCTGGTACGGTAATGATCGCCCTGAGGCGATAAAAACACCTGAGTCTTGTCCTTCAGCCGACGGAATGCTTTGGAATGCAAAATTCTGTCCCGGTCTCTCTGATATACGGTTCGGATGTCACATTCCGGTTCAGCCACGGCCCGTCCCCGGGAATTCCGGCTGTGAGATGCATAAGGGCTCAGTTCTTCCAGCTCTTTTTCCTCAAAACTCTCCCGGATATTCATAATTCACCTCCATGCTGACAAACTCTTCTATTTAGATTATACGCCGCTTCCGCCCCGTTTCCTTTTCTCCTTCAAAAAAATTATTGAAATATTTTTATATACAATGGCTGGATCGGGAGATGAGCAGAAACGCTCTTAGAAACGCACAGGCATCTGGATTCTTTTCTTTCACATTCTGAAGGGCAGAATTAAAGAAGAAATAAAAAAACAGACGCCGGAGACATTTAAGTACCCGACGTCAAAAAGCGAAGGGACATTTTCCCTTCGCTTATCCATTCTAAAATCCGGTTTACTGGCTTTTTCTTTTTCCCGGAACGCATGCCCGGCTGTCGGCTCTCATCCTCTCATACATATTCTACCGTCATTCCGTAGCTTCTGGCATAGGCCTCCATCCGGCTCCCCTTCGGGCAGCGGATGATGCAGCCTTTGTTCGTAATCCATTCTCCGATTTCTTCCGGGTCATGCCTGGCCTCCAGGACGGCCAGGCGGGTGCAGCCGTGAAAGGTCCATTTGCCGATCCTTCTCAGAGTATCCGGCAGATAGACGTATTCAAGCCTTCTGCACTTTCGGAATGCCCCCTCGCCAATCTCCAGCAGCCCCTCCGGCAGCTCCAGCTCTTCTATATTGCAGCCGTAAAACGCTTCCGCGCCGATATATTTTAGCTGCAGCGGCAGCTCCATACCGTTCAGCTTCTCACATTTGTAAAATGCCCGGCGTCCGATGGACCGCAGTCGTTTTGGAAGCTGCACGTCGCTTAAAGCGCTGCAGCCGCCAAACGCCATAGGCGGCAGCTCTTCCATCCCGCGGCCGCTTTGAAACCAGACGGACTCCAGGCGTTTATTATTCATAAACGCCCCTGCGCCCATCTGCTCCAGACTCTCCGGAAATTCTATTTCCTTCAGCCGGACACATCCCGAAAACGCATACCGTCCCAGCATCTTCAAAATCTTGAACCGCACCAGGCGCAAATTCGTACAGCCCGCGAACGCCTCCTGCGCGATTCTGGTTGTGCCACGCAAATCAGCCTTCCGGATCCATATCTGGTTTTTATAGCACTCCTTTCCCAAATGCCTGCCCGGTACGATCATTTCATCCTTTACCCTCACTTCCGGCCTCTCTCTTTCGGAAATGAAAACACTATTTCCCGCAGTCCTCATACAATCTTCCTCTTATTGTTCATCAGGGTTCCAAAATCCCATATTTTTTCTTGATCCGATCCAGCTTCCGCATAACGGGCTTTCCCAGGATCGCCAGGAATATTACCGAAGCCGTCCCATGGATCACATTCATGGGAAAACCACTGATATACATAGCCAGAAATGCCGTCTCCTGGACAGCGCCCATTCCCATAAATACACTGGCCGTATCCATCAGGAACCCATAGATCACCAGCGTGGCCAGGCCGCCGTACAGACACAGCCACACGGTATACCTCTTCCATTTCTCTCTCTTTCTCCTGAAGATCAGGCCGGCCAGAAAGCCGATGATTCCAAAGGAAAACATCTGCCACGGCGTCCAGGGACCCTGGCCGAAAAAGAAATTAGATACAAAGCCGGCAAGCGCCCCGGTAAGAAATCCTGCTTCCGCGCCAAGACTTGCGCCGGTAATGATGACAATGGCCGCCGTCGGCTTGAACTGAGGCAGCATGAAAAAGGCCGCCCGCCCCGCTACCGCCAGGGCCGCCATGACAGCGATCACTACCACCTCTCTGGCCTGCGGCCTTCGGTTCTCAAACACAAAAAAGAACGGAAGCATGGATAAAATAATCACACACAGAGAAATAAAATAGTCGCTCCGGTCGTTCAGAAAATATATTCCGAACAGTATCACCGCCGGTATGGCGGTCAAAATCAGCACAAATGCCAGAACCGTCCTTTTGCCAATTCCCCGGTCGGCAGTATCCTGCCTCTCCTGATAGAATTCCGCAGCGTATTCCTTCCGCGTATCCAGCAGCTTCCGGATAAACGGAACGATCAGCGCCGCCAGGAGTATCTGCAGATATGCCGCTGCCGTAAGCTGCACATGGCTGAAAATAGTCAGGTTCGAAAAGCTGTTTTCCCTCCCTTCCAGCAAGTTCAGCGCCATATTGGTGTCCAGAACCCAGGCGAAGGCAGCGACAGTCACGCCGGCATTCCACAAAAAGGCCGCGCGTCCGAGATTCGCCGCTCTTACCTTCTTCCAGAAAGCCAGCACTATGAACAGAATCCCCAGGGCGATGCCGACAGCCATCCCGGCCCGCAGAAGCCCTGCCGTCCGATCCGCCGCCTCTGTCACAGCGGAAGGAACCTGATAATTCCACGCAATTCCCGCTGCAGTCTCCTCCAGCTTCCAGAGCATGCCGGCAGAGGAATACGGAGAATATTTCAGATCCGGCACAGATACCCAGCGAAAAAACAGCATAGACAGAATCTCAGCCGCCATAGCCAGTACCGGAACCATGGCCTGGGTATCCATTCCCCTTGCCATTCTTCCGTCTCCGGCTTCACGCCTGGTATACTTCTGTCTTTCGTCCTGTCCTCTTCCTCTTATTTCCGGCATCGCTCAATCACATCCTTTGCAGTCACCACTTCCGGACACCACTTCCGGGCCATCCGGTTTGCAGCCGTAGTATAAAAACTGTTGCCCCTGAAAAAATCACGGGCCGCCCTGCTGGTCACAACGCCTCCGTAGAAAAAAAGCGCGCAGGTATCCCCGAATTCAGCGCAGAATTCAATATCATGGGAAACCATGAGGATAGTTCGTCCTTCTCCGGTCAGACTTTTCAGAATACCTGCCAGCTTCTGCTTATAAAACCCGTCCATGCCTTTCGTAGGCTCGTCCAGCAGGATCACCTCCGGATCAAGAAGCAGTACCTTAGCCAGAGCCGCCCTCTGCTGTTCCCCTCCCGATAAATCGTAAGGATGCGCTTTCAGCAGATGGCGGATCTCCGTTTGCTCAACGACCTCCTCCAGCCGCTCCCTGTCCCCGTGTCTTCCTGTCATTTCTCTGAGATCTTCTTCTACCGTATCCTTGACGAACAGGCACTGGGGATTCTGCGGCAGGATGCCCAGAAGAGAGCCGTACAGCTCTGATTCCCGGTACTGGCCAAGCTCTTTTCCCTTCAGGAAAATTTTCCCTCTGTAGGGCTTCCTGATCCGTCCGATCAGGTTCAGAGTAGTCGTCTTTCCGGTCCCGTTGCCGCCCAGCAGACAGAACAGCTCCCCTTTGTTTACCCGCAAATTCAGATCGCGTACCACATCCGGGAGCTCTTTCTCATAGCGGAACCAGACGTCCCGGATCTCAATAACGGGCGCCTCCTCTCTGTTCTGCCTGCGCCTCCCTGAAAAGCGTCCGGCCCCTCCCGCCTCAGGAACACGCTTTGTCTCAAGCTCCCCCTCTGGCATTGCCTCGGTTGCCGGGAGCTGCTGCAGCCATTCTCTTCCTTCCCTCACGGTGACAGGACAGTCGCCCTCTCCCTCCAGCGCGTCGAAAATCCGCATAGGTACCGGCATAGCCTGGAACATATCGTTGCCCCGTATCAGGGAAGCCAGATGGCGGGGCGGAGCCAGGGCCAGGATGCCGCCCTCCTCCATGACCATTACCCGGTCCGCATAGGCCAGCACTTCCTCCAGCCGGTGCTCGATAAGGACAATGGAGGTTCCCAGTTCGGCGTTGATCTTCCGCAGGGTAGCCAGAAAATCTCCCGCCGCCAGAGGATCCAGCTGGGAGGTGGGCTCGTCCAGCACCAGAATGTCCGGCTGCATGGCCATGACAGCCGCCAGGTTCAGCAGCTGCTTCTGGCCGCCGGAGAGCTCCTCCACATTTTTCATAAACCAGGTCTGAATGCCGAAAAAGCTGGCCATCTCTGCCACGCGAAGCCGTATGGTTCCCGTATCGTATCCCAGATTCTCCAGCCCGAATGCCAGCTCATGCCAGACCTTGTCCGTCACGACCTGGTTGTCCGGGCTCTGGAGCACGTAACCGATCCGCGCCCCCTGCTCGCGCACGGATACCTCGGACAGCCTCCTTCCGTCAAACAGAATCTCTCCCTCCCGTACCCCGAACGGCGCCATAGCCGTTTTGAAATGACGCAGCAGGGTGGATTTTCCGCAGCCGGATTTCCCGCAGATCACCAGAAATTCTCCCTCTTCCACAGAAAAATCCAGCGCCTTCAGAGCCGGTTCCTGCTGTCCGGGATATGTAAATGTCAGATGTTGGATCTCAAAGAGCGCCATTTGATGTCCTCCAGTATATTCAGAATCAGAGGCAGCGCGCACAGCAGGCCGTACAGCCCGTATGAAAGCACCGCCGCCGGCGTTGGCCTGTTCATGGCAAACACCGGAAAATATAATATATGTATCTGCTTGTTGGCGATGCAGGCCATCAGCAGACAGAACACCGCTGCCAAAAACAGCATCAGCCCCGCATCCCTCTTATCAAAACGGTAAATCGAGAAATTCGTCCGGCCGCGCAGCCCGTAGGCTCTTGATTTCATAGAATCTGCGGTTTCCACGGAATTTTCCAGCGCCCAGGTGGTCGTGATGGACAGAATTTTCAGCCCGTGCATAGCTCTTTCCCATATCTTTCCGTTGTTGACGTTCCGGCCGATACACTGCTGAGCCTGGGCCACTTTCCTGATCTGCCCGGTAAACCGGGGGACAAACCGCAGGCACATTGACAGCAGCAGAGAAAAGGCCGGGATAATTTTACCGAACAGGTACATAAATTTGTCCGAGGTCATCACCGCATGGAATGCGGAAAACCAGGAAACCACACAGGCCAGCATGGCTCCGGAGCCGATTCCGTACAGAATCGACTCCAGCGTAACCGGATTGCCGTCGTGCATGTAGAAAAGCATTGTGGCCCCCTCATGGCTGAACAGCGGATTTATAATCATCATCAGAAGGCAGGCCGGCAGCATTCCGAACAGAAATACCTTCACAGTCCTTCTGCCCTTCAGATAGACAGAATAGGCCAGCGAGCCGGCCAGCGATATGGCCAGCAGCACGGGATGCATGTAAAACATCGCGATACCTATGACTATGACAAAATAAGTAAAATTAATCAGAGGATGATACCCGGAAAAAGTGTCCATATTTTTCTCCTCTATTGCTGCCAGTCTGAGTTATCCCGCCCCAGATCGCGGCCCAGATCACAGGTATAATGCCACTCGATCACATCGCCCTCCTGCACCTGGTATCTGCTGCAGCCGTAATTGGGATACCAGCCATTGACGCAATACATCCAGCCGGACCAGCGGCCGCAGTCAAACTCATACAGGTTGTTGATGCCCTCCACATAAGCGCTGTTATACATGGCTGTGAATACTGATTCCATATGGATACGGTTGTTCTGCATTTCCCTCAGAAGCACATCGTAAACGGATTCCCCCTCATAGAAGGTTACCGTCGACGGGCCGTAAATCACGCCGTCAGCAGGTACCAGAGATTCCTTTCCTTCCGTCAGGTCTCCCATATTATTCAGAATCGTGGAACATTCCACCAGCAGAGTACAGGTCATAGCCTGATCCGTATTCACCGCCTCATCCTGCGGCTCCACAGGCTGGGGCTTACCCTCCGGAACCGGATCCGTATAATAATTATCTGCATTTGCTTCGCTGCTGCCGGACGCTCCGTTCTGCGAACCATTACCCGATGCCCCTGCTTCCCCGTCCGTGGTCTGGCTGCTGGAGCTTATCGAATTCTCGGCGGTGTCAGATTCGTATTTACTCAGATCCTCTTCGCCGTCATCACCGTAATTTTCGTCCACATAGGCTTCATCAATATATTCCTGTTCCTCCTCCGGCGCCGCTTCCGGGGTTTCCTCCTCTGTCTCCTGCTGCGTGGCAGCCTGCAGGCTGCTTCCGTCCGAGACGGACGCAGCCGCGCTTTCCTGCGCCGCACCGGTCTGACACCCGGACAGCGCCAGGGCCAGAACAAGAAGCAGGCAGGCCAGAAAACCTTTTTTCTTCTTTTTCATCATCTCTGTCCTTTCCTCTTTCTGTGCAGTATTACGGCAGCAGCAGCTACAACAGCGGCTGCCGCCGCTCCGCCCGCTGCCGGTACGGCCCAGCCGGGAATATTCTCCGGCTCACGCAGCCCATCTGCCGAGGTTTCATCGGATTTTTCCGGCATTCCCAGAGAAATCTTTTCTGTCTCATCCCGTATCACTGACTGCTCCGCATCCGTCTCCTCATCGTTCAGAGATCCTGCAAGAGCACGTTCCGCCAGAAAATAATCGCCGCCCTCCGCCAGAGTAAACACAGCCATGCCATCCTCCACAGTAACCTTTTTGACGTACTCCGCCTGTCTGTTCTTCGCATCATAACGGAACAGCAGCGTCTGCCCGTCGTCAAGATCTGTCTGCAGGGAAACCAGCAGGGTTCCTGGAAATGCTTCCATATCCTCCATACAGATGATCAGAGGATCTACGGCCAGAGCCTGGATATCCTCCGCATGACTGCACATATCTTTGGCACGGATACTATAGGAAAAATCCTCTGTCCGCTCCACATCTCTCCCGTTGATGGTCAGGGTATAGCTGTAGGAATCTCCGGCCTTTCCTGACGCCTGCAGGTTCCGGTCCGTATCACGGACCGCCTCCAGCTCTTCCGCGCTCATGAGGCCTTCCTTCTCTGCCGTCAGCGCCCCCTGTTTCGTTTTGGCTGAGGACACTGTGCCGGAACTGCTTTTCCGGCTTGTATTCCCCGATGAATTTCCTCTGTTCCCTCCGGCTCCTGTACCGCCTGTCCCGGATGCATTCCCGTTTCCTTCTGTGCCGCCTCCGGCAATTCCCTCAGGGACTCCTGAAACCGTATTACCGTCCAGAGAAATAACGTCCCCGGAGAGCCAGTAGCGCCCTCCTATGGAAACTGTCATCTTCAGTCTTCCGGAAGCTACAGTTGCCGTGCCTGCGTTCTGAATGACAAGCTTATCCGGATTCAGCCAGTACAGGTCATAGGTCCCGTCCTCCACGCTGCAGGCCGTCTCCAGAGTCACCGGCCCGTTCATGCTGCCGCTCTGGGCAAATTCTACCTGGAGCGCCGCCCCTTCCGCGGCATCTTCACCGTCCGACAGCCGTACCCCGGCATCTACGGCCGATGACGACAGAAGGCTGCCGCCGTCATAGGTCAGTGTATATGGAGTGCCGCCGGACAGGAGCCCCTGGTATACAAAGGTTTCTCCTGTATTCCGGAGATTCCGGAATACGGCTGCCGGAATCTCCCCGTCCTTCAGAGACTGTACCACATCTGCCGCGTCCAGAAGGCTTCGCGCATTCTCCAGCATCTCCTGTTCCTCCAGACGCAGAACGGCGTAACGGGCCATCAGGCCGTCAACCGTTTCTGCATCCTCCTGGCTGATTCTCAAGGGATCAATCTGCTCCCATATGTCCGCATCCAGTTCATCCACAAGCGTCTGTCTTTTTTCAATTTCCGCCAGATAGCTGTCCAGCAGGGCTTTCAGCTCCGCCTTTTCCGGCCATTCCCCCAGTCCCTCCAGTTCCTGAAGATACTGGTTTACCTGATTCCGGTCTGAGATCCGCACAGGGGTCTGAATCGCCTCGATTTTTTCCTGAAGCTCCCGGCGTTCCTTCTCACGTTCCTCTTCCTGCGCCGTCTCCAGCTCCGCCAGACGCGCCTCCAGTTCTTCCAGCCTGCCGATATTGGTCACCTGGCTTTTTTCTTCCTCGCTCAGCGCTTCAAACGCTGTTCTGGCCGCTTTTACCGCGTCTTTATCCTCCAGCGTCAGATCCGCCGCATCCGGCAGCCGATCTATCTGCCCGAGCACAGCCTGCGCGTCTGCTGCGGTATCTGTCTGAACAGTCAGGGCCCAGTTTTCCTCTGTCCCGTTCTGCCGGTACACCGTAATCTGCAGCACCGTCCCATCTGCCACAGGTATCGTCCCTTCCACCGGAATGCTTCCATCTGCCGTTCTTCCCGCTGTAGAAAATACAGTTTCACCGGCACGTACTTCGGCCGCATCGTAATTACCCACCGGTATATTGTCTATCCGTATCTCTTTCACGCCGGCGCCCACCTTCAGCACCGCATCGGCGGATGCTTCCGCTGTGTAAACCGTGCTTCCGGCGCTGATCCTGTAGGATGAGGTATCTGACGGACTTTTAAAGTCCCAGATACTCAGCCCCTTCTGGTAATACCGGTACGCGGCAATGGCGTACAGAGCCTGATCCGTAGCCATATTGTTGGAAGCCGCATCCTCCAGAGTATGGCGGAAGCCGCCGGTATCTGTGTTATAATATTTTGCAAGCCCGTCCAGCAGACTTTTTCCGGACTCCGGCGACGTTACGGAAGACGGGTCGATTCCCATGGCAGCAAACGCCACAATCGTCTGCGCCGTAGATTCACAGTTATAATCGCCGTCGCTTTCCAGATCCCCGTCTGCCGAAATCCCATTTCTCAGAAATGCCAGCCCTGCGTCCACGGCTGACCGGACTTCCGCATTTCCCGCATAATAAGGCGCGAGAGCATACACAGCCATAGCGGTCATATCCACATCCGCCTGGCTCCCATACAGAGTCCACCCGCCGCCCGGCACCTGGCTGTCCAGTATATACCGGATCAGATCATCCCTGTCATACGCCGCTCCCTCCGGCACCTCATATCCCCGGCTGTCCAGCGCCAGAAGCCCCCAGAAAGCGCCGTTAACTCCCTGGGTCCACGGATCTCCGATCAGACAGTTATAGACGCCGTCCGCTATCAGATCCTGTCCTCCCACAGACGTGGGCTCCCCGCCGGCTGCCAGCACAGCCAGCGTCAGCCGGTGCCATTCCGTAGCCTTGCTGTAGCTCAGACCGTATTCCGGGTCTTCTTCATAACTCTCTCGCACATAGGCGTCCGCAGCAGCTAAAAAGCCGCTGTAATTGTCTGAAATTCCAAGTCTGCCGAGGCTGAATGCCGTCCAGTCCGTAGCGGTGCTGCTGACTCCTGAAAGGAAGTCATCATTCAAAACCGAGCTCTGACTGCCTTTCAGCCAGCTCACTGTGTTCTGGAGCATAGTATCCAGCGCACCGGCATCCGCTGAACGCAGGTTCCCTTCTTCGTCCGTATCCAGATCAGAAAGGCCGAATACCATAATCTCTTCGTTCCCGCCGTCCGCGCCTGTCCCGGATGCATCCGCGCCGTCGGCCTCTTCCGTTTCCGCCGTTCCGGTCACCACAATTTCTTCTGAAAAATCCACCTGTTCTTCCACTGCGGTAATCTCTTCTTCTCCGACAGTCCCGGCAGCGTCGCTGTTTTCCGCGTCCAAATCGCCGTCCTTTCCGGCGCTCTCTTCCTGACTGCCCGTCTCGTCTGAAAGTTCTCCGTCTGACGATGCCGGCTCGCCTGTTGCTTCCCGGAAGTCCCCGCCGGTCTCCAGAGCATCGGCCCTGGCGGAAACCGGCCACAGGGAAAAAGCCAGGGCAGCCGCCAGCAGCATGCTGCATACTTTATATTTCATAGCTTATCTCTCCATTCTGCCGGTCCTCTGTTTTCTGCCATCTCTACAACCTCCTGCTGTAAAAGCCTTTTAGCCCCCGCCCGGACAGAATCCGGGCAGAGGCTTCTGGCTGTTTTCTGTTTTTTATTTTTCCGTCAGGCTTCTTTTTTTGCTTAGCACTGCGAGGACAATGCCTGCGCCTGCCGTCAGGATCAGCGCCGAAACATACGGCTGCAGATCCGTTTCATCACCGGTCTGGACACTTCCTGTTCCCGCCGCGCCTCCAGCTGTGGAAGAACCTGTACCGCTGCCGGATCCGTTTCCTGTGTCTCCAGTGCTTACTGTAGACGCGTCCACAACTGTGCCGAACTTGCCCAGCGTGTTCACCGTCACTTTCAGAACCCCTTCTGTTACTGTCCCAGTCAGCGTTTCTACTTTGCCATCTGCCACATGCAGAACCTTCAAAGTCTTTCCATTGTATTTTTCGCCCACCTGGATATTCAGGGTGATCTCTCCCTCCGGCTGAACTTCTTGTCCATCCTTATAGAGAGCCGCACTGTACAGGCGAATCAGGGCTTCCTTCGAGGTAATCTCCTTCTGCATCAGCTTTACATCACTGTCAGGAGCTGTCAGGGCTTCCAGTCTCAGTTCCCAGCCGCTCAGGCCCTTTCCGGTCACAGATATCGGATAATTCTGGTATGTCAGTGTCACCTCTTCATCCGGAGTCGGGGTCGGCGTCACGACGGGTTCATCCGGATCCTCTCCAGGCTCCGGAGTCGGGGTTACGTCCGGCTCATCCGGGTTCTCCGCATTCTCCAGTTCCTGAATCCTGTTCTCGCATTTTTCCAGGACAGCCATCGTTTCTTCAGTTACATACTGCTTCTGCGCGTCCGTCAGCGCTTCATAGGCTTCGCGGGCCGCTTCCACTGCCGCTTTATCCGCAAGCGTCAGCGCGTCTGCCGCCGGCAGGCTGTTGATCTGCTCTGTTACGGCGTCCGCCGCCGCCTGATCGGCCGCCTGCTCCTCAAGGGCTTTCAGCTCCGCCTCCGCCGCTGTCAGAACGCTGTAATTCGTCACATAGCTCTGCTGTTCCTCTGTCAGTGCGTCATATGCGTTCCGGGCTGCTTCAATAGCCTCCCGGCTATCCAGAGTCACGGTTCCGATCTCTTCAATCAGATCGATAACTGCCTGCGCTTCCTCCGGTATCTGCGGTTCTTCCGGATTGGAGGGATTTGCAATTGCATCCCTCAGGGCCTGCTCCGCCGCATCCACAGCCGTCTGTTCGCAGGTAATGTCGCTGATGGCCGCTACCGCGCCTTCGTAGGCTTTCTGCACATTTGCGTACTCCAGCAGCTCTTCTTTATCCTCTCTGCCGTTAAATTCCGCCAGCAGCTTCGTAATACTGTCGCCGTTCACATCCGGTACAAACGGATCGTCCACGTAACCGTTTCCGGAACAGAGATCCCCTTTCATCGCCGTAAAACGGATCCGGATCACATCCCCGTCTTTCGGCTCCGTATCACTCATGCCCACATTCGGCATATCATTGTTCAGCGTATACATCCAGCCAGACTGATTGGTATAGTCGAATTCACCCAGCGTAGCTCTTCTTCTGGGATTTGTAATGGTAATGCCCTGCTCTTCCGCGTGCTGCAGAGAAACCTCCGGAAATTCTGCCGTCAGGCTTCCTTTCTCATCCAGAATCCAGGAAAGATAGAAGCTGCTGTCTACGCTTCCTGTATTGTCATAGCGAAGGCCGTTTTCGCCCAGAACCCTGTCAAGGATCTGCGCTGTGGATTCGCCTTCTGTGATTTCCACCAGGACAGGCTCAACGAGATAACCCTGGCCGATGGTGAATTTTTCTATGGCGACTGTCACGTACGCCTGTTCCGGCTCTTCCGCATCTTCCAGCTCCTGAATTCTGTTTTCCAGGGCTTCCAGGGCTGCCACCGTTTCTTCTGTCACATACTGTTTCTGTGCATCCGTCAGGGCTTCATAGGCTTCGCGGGCCGCTTCCACTGCTGCTTTATCCGCAAGCGTCAGCGCGTCTGCCTCCGGCAGGCTGTTGATCTGCTCTGTCACGGCGTCCGCCGCCGCCTGATCGGCCGCCTGCTCTTCAAGGGCTTTCAGCCCCGCCTCCGCCGCTGTCAGAACGCTGTAATTCGTCACATAGCTCTGCTGCTCCTCTGTCAGCGCGTCATATGCGTTCCGGGCTGCTTCAATAGCCTCCCGGCTCTCCAGAGTCACAGGTCCGATCTGATCAATCAGATCGATAACTGCCTGCGCTTCCTCCGGTGTCTGCGGTTCTTCCGGCTCTTCACCGCCCATAACGTCGGTCATATCATAGATATCGTTTTTTCCTGCCGCGAATCTCTCCCAGGCCGCTACGGCCAGAAGGGTCTGCTGCGTAGCCATTTCATTTACGGCGCCGCCCTTCGTATGGGCGAAACCGCCGCTTTCGATTCTGTA
>DVJR01000153.1 GCA_018716575.1 Candidatus Scatomonas merdavium
GAACGCTTTGGCGGACGCATCTGGTTTATAGGGCTGCAGGGCAGCTATGGCAGGGGAGAGGCCACGGAAGAGAGCGATATCGACGTGGTGCTGATTCTGGATCGGCTGGATACGTCTGATCTGCAGGAGTACAGCCGTATGTTGGACGCCCTTCCGGAACGAAACAGGATCTGCGGCTTTGTATCAGGCCGGGAAGAGCTTCTGGCCTGGGAGCCTTCGGAGCTTTTTCAGTTCTGCCATGATACCGTGCCGGCTCTGGGAAGCCTGGAAGCGCTGCTGCAGGGGATTGGAGAGGAAGATATACGCCGCGCCGTCCGCATCGGCGCCTGCAATATCTACCACATGTGCGCCCACAATCTGGTACATGAAAAAAGTATGGATATTTTAAAAGGCCTGTACAAATCTGCCGCATTCACGCTGCAGGCCGTGGCCTTTCTTCAGACAGGCATCTACGAGAAGAAGAAAGAAACGCTCCGGCTTCGCTTATGCGCCGGTGACAGGCAGATACTGGAGACGGGGCTGGAACTGAAAAGAAAGCGGACGGTTTCAGACGCGGAACTGATGCATCTGTCCTCGCTTCTGCTGGAGTGGTCAGGCGGCTGGATTCGCCGGTACGGCGGATCAAACCGGAAGAAGGATGTGGCTATCAGAAAATGAAAGAGTATGAGAAAACCCGAAATGATCCGGTTCCCATGTATTTGCAGGACGGCACTGCTGTAATTGGAAGTTTTCTCGATACGGAGAATACAATAAACTGAACATTGTAGTTTTTGAAATTTTTTGCGGCAATCCCCCCTGTGCATAATAAGATGCATGCTGCACAAGGTATTATAATCCCATCTCGGGTATGGATTCGGAAATTCAACAATCACATATTTTTTGGGGCCTGTAAAGAGTGTTTGAGATTGACGGCAGAATCCCGCAAAGGTTACAATAAGATCAGATTTTCAGAAGATTACGAGATGGGAGGGAGACAGGATGTATTGCAGAAATTGTGGAAATGAATGTAGGGATGGATTAAAATTCTGTCCGAAATGCGGAGCGCCGTTGAACAGAGAAAGAATGCAGCCGGAAACAGCGGTTCCTGTCGGTCCGGAAATCAGGACAAAACGAAATACCGCGGCTATTCTGCTGGGCGTCATCGCAGCAGCTCTGGCTGTCGTACTGATTCTGCAGAATCTGTCCATCCTGCCGTCCCTTGGAGCATCAGAAACCGGATCCGCTTCTTCCGATGTAGGATACAGTACTCCGGAGGAAACAGCCAGAGCTTTTACGGAAGCAATCGCGGCGAATGATCTGGAGGGAGCGCTGTCCCTGTTCGCATGTAACCAGATGGCGGAGAATTACGATTTTAATGCGGGGATGGAATGGTATCACACCTGGAATCCGGGCATGCAAATGCCTTTTTCTTCGGAGGATACCCTGTATGCGGATATCAACGAGAAATCCCTGGAAAATTCCGCGGCCTGGCAGATTGGCTGTATGATGTTCAGCCTGGAGGGCAAGGAAGAATATATGAGCGGATCTTTGGTTTCCCCGGAGAACGGAGACGCCAGCGGGATCGTTTCGGATATACAAAATGCCTGCAGTCTCGATAATCTTTCATCTTTTAAGCTGGAACGCATGGATTATTCGAATCCGGAGAGGCAGTTGAGCGATTCGGCGCAGACAGGCTGGGAGAGCCAGTGTGAAATCTATGGAGCGGATGAAAGAGTGGAATACGTGATACTTTATTCCTACAATGGCGATACCTATGCCGGCGGCATGACGCTGCTGAGGTATGGGGAGAACTGGTATATTCAGTTCCTGAGTGCACCGCTGGCAGGCCAGAACGCATATGGCTGGCTGACCCTGGCGGATGAAGAGGAATATCTCGAGATGGCAGGCGGGCAGTGAGATCTGCCGGGTAAGGCGGAGTCTGTTGACGGCCGCTCAGGCCGGCTGTATAATAATACCGCCGAAGATGGCTTTTTGCAGCAATATCAGAACGTGGAACAGAAAATCGCTCGTTTCATCGGAAAGATTCTGATGCAGTTCGGTCTGGAGTACAGAGGATTTCCGCTGTGACGAGGCGGGGAGGAAGAGTGAGATGGAGATATTTACGGCGAAGAGAGAGTTTCAGGGAAAGGAGATCGTCCTGTATGGCCTGGACAGCGGCCACGGCGTATATGCCGTCGTGGTAGGCGGCGACCGCCCACACGCAGGAGCCTCTGCCGTGGCCGATCCCTGTGAGATAAATGGAAAGATCACCGCCTCTCTGTCTTCTGTCGCCCTGCCTGGCCATAAGGATGACGAACTCTGCCGGACCCTGGCCAAGCGTTTTTCCGTAAGGCTTGGCTGTCCGGCTGTCGTCAGCGGCGGCATCCATTTCGACGGACTGGGGACTTCTTCTATCGGTAAGATTCTGGAACTGGCCGACGAGCTGGGAGAGGCGTTTCTTGACTATATCAGAGAGAAAAGGGAGGCACGGCATGGCTGATGTAATTCTTGTAGATCAGAAGGACCGCGAAACAGGCAGGGAAGAAAAACAGGCTGCACACGTCCGGGGGCTGCTCCACCGGGCGTTTTCCGTATTCCTGACCGATGGGACGAAGATGCTGATCCAGCAGCGCGCTCCGGAGAAATATCACTGCGGAGGCCTGTGGTCCAATGCCTGCTGCTCCCATCCGCAGCCGGGAGAGAGGACTGCGGAGGCGGCGCGCCGGAGGCTGCGGGAAGAGCTGGGAATCGAAGGAGTCAGTCTGACGGAGCTGTATTCCTTCTGCTACCGGGCTGAGTTTCCCAACGGCCTGACGGAGTATGAGCTGGATCATGTATTTTGGGGAAGCTACAGCGGAGAGGTGCGTCCCGATCCTGAAGAGATCGGCGGCGTCCGCTGGGTAGAATGTGAAGAGCTGCTGAAGGATTTCTGCAGGCAGCCGGACCTCTATACGCCCTGGTTTAAAATGGCAGGGCCAAGAGTGATCCGCGAATATCAGCGGCAGACATCCGGGATACGACCGGAGGCGGAAGATGGAGACATACAGGCTGGCAGTGTGTGAGGATGAGGACAGGGTGCGGAAGGATCTGTGATCCCTCTGCGGCGAAATACTGGCGGAAGAGGGGATTGCGTATGAGATCACAGAGTTCGCGTCTGCGGGGGAGCTGGAGAAAAAGCTGGAGGAAAGGTCTGATCTTTATGATCTTCTGCTGCTGGATATCTGCATGGACAGTATGACCGGGATGGAGCTGGCACGCTCGATTCGGCAGCGGAGAAATCATGTGGACATTATCTTTGTGACCGGGGATGAAAGTTATGCGCTGGAGGGCTACGGCGTTCAGCCACTGCATTTTCTGCTCAAGCCCGTCGGCCGTGAGGCTCTGGCGGAAGCACTGCATACGGCTCTGGCACTCGGTATGAGAAGAAAAAACGTTTATCTGCAGCTTGCCAGCAGAATTGTCAGGCTGCCCCTCCATGAGATCCATTATATTGAGAGCTACAACCACCATGTTATAATTCACAGGGGGTCAGAATGTGAAAACTCCTATCTGATTTCTCTGACGGAAGTGGAGCGGCAACTGCCTGGCGAAATGTTCGGCCGCTGCCACAACAGCTACCTCGTAAATCTGGAATATGTGGAGGAGATCACGCGTACGAAGCTCCTGCTCCGGGATGGCTGCCGCCTTCCGGTGGGGAGAGCGTATTATGATTCTCTTCAGCACGCATTTATACATTATATGAATCTGTAACAGTTCTTTATTTCTATTTCTGCCGGGGCATGCGCAGGGCGGTCTGCACGATAAATTCGTGCTCGTCCGTATAACTGATGTCCAGAAGGCTTCCATACCGTTTGGCTACTTCTGACATCTGCGGGATGCCGAAGCCGTGGGAATCGGCATCGCTTTTAGAAGATTTCAGTCTGTCTCCGGGTCCTTTCTGAATCTCGCCTTCATAGGTATTTTCACATTTAACGGTCAGAAAACCGTTTCTGGTCTCCGCCTGGAAGCGGATCCGGCGGCGCTTCTTGTCGCTGATCCGTGCGCAGGCATCCAGCGCGTTATCCAACATGTTCATCAGAAGGATGCACAGGTCGCTTTCAGGAATTGTCAGCGTATCCGGCACGTGTATCCGGGCGGAAAAGTCTGTGCCTGCCGCAGAGGCGCGGGAAGCTGCGTCCTGCAGAATGGCGTTCAGTGTAATGTTTTCCGTATACTGTACGGGGACAGTTCCGGCGTCCGCCTGTTTCAGCTCTTCCAGCAGGCTGCCCAGCCCTTTGTAATCTCCCAGCCGGTGGAGAGAATACAGGGCGGTGAGCTGATGGCGGAATTCATGACGCAGAGAGGCGTTGTCACGCATTTTTGTCCGAAGGGTCTGATAATTTTCCAGAATCAGCTCGTTTTTCAGCTTCAGCGTCCGGGTCTCGGCCTGTTGTACGGCAAAAGAACGCATGACGCCGTATGCTGAGATAAACACAGAAACCAGAGTCAGCCAGAGCGTGATCCATGTCAGCAGTCCATCGTAATAACCGCTCTGCAGGAGTGACGTGAGTTCCGAATGCAGATAGAAGGACAGATAACTGCCCTGCGCCAGAGAGATCAGGTAAAAGACAGCCAGTATGCCGGCGCTCCAGGCTGTGATAATCCCCAGCAGCCGCCAGAAGCTGCGGCGGCGGTTCATGACGAGATAGACGGCCAGACCTGCGGGCGCCAGCCAGGCAAACCCGCTCCAGGACAGTATGCGAAGAAGGGACTCCGGCAGAAAGAAATAGCCGCAGCTCTGGACGAGCCGGTAGAACATCAGGCTCAGAGCGGCCAGAAACAGCGGGATCAGGCTCCAGTCAGGCTGCTTCCGGTAGCAGCCCAGCAGAAAAACAGCCGCTGTCAGCAGCAGGGCTACCGCGGCAGCTCCGGCCGGAATGCCGTACAGATTGGCATACGCCATAGATTCGGTTTCTTCAAGATTATCCGGCATAAAGCGCAGCAGCGGAGGAAACATGGCGTTTGCCTGACTGCGGACGGCGCAGGTCATGACTACTTCGCCGGAAGCATTTTTCGGAATCGCGACGCGGGCCTGAGACATGCCCGGAACGCCCTCCGGAGAGACGGAGTAAGAGGAGTAAAGCTCTTCGCCGTTCAGGTAAAGGGTCAGTTCTTCTCCGGACACTTCAAACAGCAGATAGCCGGAGCCGTGTCCTTCAGGAAGGGTTCCTGTGAAACGGTAATAGCCCGCTGTGTCGGGAGAATTGGTGTATGTATCCGGATCCACAGGGCTTTCCGTGCCGTCGGGGTTTATTTTTACAGAAGTGGTCCAGTCAATGTATACCATGGAGCCTTCACTGACGGTAAAATTGTGGAGAAACCAGATCACCCCGGCGCACAGCAGGGCCAGAATCAGCGGGAAAATCAGGCGGGAAAGTTTTTTCATAAGGTCACCTCCGGAAATCAGTCATGATTACATCTCTATTTTAGGATAAAAGATCTGGCTTAACAAGAAAAATACAGGAGCAATGCGTAAACAACGGGATTCTGACGTAAACGACACGACAGGAGGACAGGAATCTCTGGTAAAATGGAGAAAAAGGAACGGAGGAAAATTATTTGAAGAAGAAAAGATCCTTTATACCAGTCAGTCTTTTGACAAGCTGTCTTATAACGGCTATGATTCCGGCAACTGTGTTTGCTTCCGGGGAAGATATTCATAAGGCAGTCCAGCTTGGTACGGGAGAAATATCAGGCTATTCTGATACAGACGGTTATAATTATATCTATTTTGGAACCTGGGAAAATGCTTCTGTAAAATGGAGAGTGCTCGATGATGAGACAAATACGGGTGAAAACGGTTTATTTCTTCTGTCAGATAAGCTGCTTGGAACGGAAGAAAATGGAGGGGTAGCTTTTGATAAAGAAGGGATTAGTAATGTCTGGCAGGGAAGCGACGCGCAGGCATGGTGTATAGACTTTTATGAAAATAAATTGACAGATATTGAAAAAAACTGTGTTATATCAACTGTGAAAAATGATCCTGAGTATCAGAATGCATCTGCAACCTTTGGCGCGGTTAATAATATTCTGAATGAAGACAAAATATTTTTCCTTTCAGCAGAGGAGGCTGAATCTGCTGCTTATGGTTTTGCTTCGCCGGATGATAGAAAAGCATTATATAATGGTTTGCAAAAGAACTGGTGGCTTCGTTCTCCTTCTATTCATACAGAATCGGTTACGGGGCCTACCTGGGGCGGGCTGTTTTTTTGGGTTTTGGGAGAAGCGGTTAATGGAAATGTAGACGGCGGAGCCTGCGCAAGACCGGCTTTTAATATGAGTATATCAACTGTGCTTTTAACAACGGCTGCCATAAATGGAAAAGCATCCGGAGAAGCAGGAGTTCTTTCGGCGGTTTCTGATTATACCGGCAGTGAATGGAAACTGACCCTGCTGGACAGCAGCCGCAGCTTTACGGCCAATGTCAACGGACAGACGAGAGTTTCCGCTTTGGCAGGAGAAAGCCTGCAGATCGCTTATTCTGGCGCACAGACGGGCGATAATGAATATGTCTCCGCCCTTCTTTGCGACGATGACGGAAATGTACTATACTATGGCAATATCGCCCGGAACAGCGCAAACGGAACGGCAACGCTCAATATTCCCTCCGGACTTGCTGTCGGCAGCTATACGCTGAAAATTTTTTCCGAACAGTGCAACGGGGATTATAAGACTGATTATGCCAGCGTATTTCAGGATGTTTTGCTGAATATTTTGCCGCAGGAAGCAATGCCGCAGGCTTCTTTTAACGCAACGGGCGATAACGGCGGCATACTTTCTGATGTTGATACTTCAATGAAATACAGCACAGACGGCGGCGCAAGCTGGAAAAATATTATCGGTACGACAATAGAACTTACCGGCGTGACAGCGGCAAATGATGTAAAAGTATATAAGCCGGGAAATGGCACGACTACTGCCGATTCCACTGTTCAGACGATTGACATAACGCAGGCTGTCCAGCCTGCTGTAAAAGGAGTGGACTGTACGACAAGTGAGCAGAACAACGGGCAAATCACGGGCGTTGACAATACAATGGAATACAAGCTGTCTGCTGCCTCTGAATGGATGGAAATTACAGGTACGGAGGTAACGGGACTTGTAAACGGAACTTATAATGTCCGTGTAAAGGCAAACGGTACGGTTCTTGCCTCTTCCGCCGTCACGATTACAATCGGCGGGCATATCTGTGCGGCACAGGGGGAATGGCAGTATGACGCAAACGAGCATTGGGAGTTCTGTCACTGTGGCGCGTTCATTGATGAAGCAGAGCATACGTTTCAATGGGTGACTGATAAGGCGGCTGCGGCAACCGAAGCGGGCTCCAGACATGAAGAATGCACAGTCTGCGGATACGAAAAAGCCGCGGTAGCAATACCCGCGACAGGCATAAAGGCAACGCCTTCGCCGTCAGGCGGCGGCCAGTCCGGCACTTCTGCCACCTCTTCACCCGACACCGGAGACGATACCAGCCAATCGCTCTGGGCATGTATTCTGACAGCGGCATGTCTCTGCATGGCAGGCGCTGTGTGGGCGAAGAGAAGAAGAAAACAGGACAGGCTCTGAAAACTCAAATGAAACGGCGATAAGTCTGCTGTCATTAAAAAAGAAAAGGAACAGCACCGGGAACATCTGCCGTGTGGAGAAGAACATTTCACACGCAAGACAGAATGCCCCGGGGCTGTTCCGGTTTTTTAAGCAAGGTCAGAATTAGCTGAGTCGGTTATGATTTTCAGCCGGTTCTGGGAGGGAAGCAAAAGCTTAAGCCTCTTCGGCTGCTGTTTCCTCCTCCGGTTCTGCCTGGCGTTCAGTGATGTGGATTATGATGGCATCGGACGGGGTGGTCAGTTCGATGTCAGGATTCGAGGCGATCTCCAGATCCTTTACCAGAATGTTTTTCGCCTCCTGGAATTTCTGGAAATCAATGTCTACATGATCTATCAGATGAGCCGGGTCGGCCTTGTAGTGCAGCTCTTCCATTTCCTGCTCTACGATTTTATCCTGCAGAATAGACTCGTTCAGCAGACGGATCGGAACGGTAGTGGAGATTTTCTCGCCGGCCACCAGCTCCTGGAAGTCCAGAGCCAGGATCTGCTTGTCCATGGCATTGTAGTCGACAGTTTTCAGTATGGCGCTGATTTTCCCGCCCTCCATATCCAGAATAACCTGGCTGCCTTCCTTATTCTCTTTGATGAATTGGTAAGCGTCCTGGCCGGAAAACAGAAGCGGAAGACTTTCCTGATGCCTCAGGAGATTGCCTGTTACATAGCCGTCACGTCTCAGCTTTTTTGCTTTTACACTCAGATCTCTTTTGGATGCTTTTAAAGTTGTCATATTCAATTCCTCCTGCCTGTGATAAATATCACATTTGTTCTATAATTATTATAGCACTGCTTGTCAATAGTTTTTTTGAAATCAGTTATGCATTCCGGTATGCGGTGTGAATAGCAGTATTTTGTTTGGCTTTGAAGTTTTTAAGGCGGTTTCCCTTGACATTCCGCAGCAGTACAGATATACTGCACAGTAGAGAACAGCGACGACGGGAACCAGTAGCGGAAGGGAAACGGACAGAGAGCAGCCGGCAGGTGAGAGGCGCGCGAGAGAACTTCTGTGAATACATCCCCGAGCTCCGCACTGAACGGATGTCGGATACGGACAGCGCAGACTCCTGTCTGCGTCAGAGGCATTTCCAGTAGGCTGCGGCGTGGTGACGGACGTTATAACCGTCTGGGTATGTCAGTACCCGCAGAGGCAGGCTGCCGCGAGGGGCCTGTGAAGTTAGGTGGTAACACGGAAGGTAAGCTTTCGTCCTAAGCGAGGGGACGGAGGCTTTTTTTACGTCCCGGAAAAACACAGTGACAGGAGGAAAAGAGATGAAGATTTACGATGAACTGACGGCCAGAGGGCTGATTGCCCAGGTGACGGATGAAAAGGAGATCCGGGAGCTGGTTGATGCGGGAAAGGCCACATTTTACATCGGGTTTGATCCCACGGCGGACAGCCTTCATGTAGGGCATTTTATGGCGCTGTGTCTGATGAAGCGGCTCCAGATGGCGGGCAATAAGCCCATTGCCCTGCTGGGCGGCGGTACCGGGATGATCGGTGATCCGTCGGGCCGGACAGATATGCGCCAGATGATGACGGAGGAGACGATTCAGCATAACTGTGACTGCTTTAAGAAACAGATGAGCCGTTTCATTGAATTCGGCGAGGGAAAGGCCATGATGGTCAATAATGCCGAATGGCTGCGGGATCTGAATTATATTGAATTTATCCGGGACATCGGTCCCTGCTTTTCCGTCAATCAGATGCTGCGGGCGGAGTGCTACAAGCAGAGGATGGAGAAGGGCTTGAGCTTCCTGGAGTTTAACTATATGCTGATGCAGAGCTATGATTTTTATGAGCTGTACAGAAGATACGGCTGCAACATGCAGTTCGGCGGTGACGACCAGTGGAGCAATATGCTTGGCGGAACGGAGCTGATCCGCAGGAAGCTGGGCAAGGATGCCTATGCCATGACCATCACGCTCCTTCTGAATTCTGAAGGCAAAAAGATGGGCAAGACCCAGTCCGGCGCGGTATGGCTTGATCCGGACAAGACCACGCCCTACGAGTTCTATCAGTACTGGCGGAACGTATCCGACGCGGATGTGCTGAAGTGCCTGCGCCTGCTGACCTTCCTGCCCCTGGAGCAGATCGACGAGATGGACCAGTGGGAAGGCAGCCAGCTGAACCGGGCCAAGGAGATCCTGGCCTATGAGCTGACCGGACTGGTGCATGGTGAAGATGAGGCGAAGAAGGCGGAGGCCGGAGCTAAGGCCCTCTTTGCAGGCGGCGGAGATTCCGCCCATATGCCCACGGTGACGCTGTCGGAAGAGGACTTTACGGACGGGGCCATCGACCTGATCTCTCTGCTTGTGAAGGCGGAGCTGGCCGGAACCCGTTCCGAGGGCCGCAGGGCCATCCAGCAGGGCGGAGTATCCGTGGACGGCGAAAAGATCAGCGACATTAAATATGAAGTGAAGCGCGACGCCATAGGAGAGGACGGGATCCTTTTGAAGAAGGGCAAAAAGAGCTTTAAAAAGATTTGCGTCGGATAACGGGTTGTGCTATGATGATAAAGGCCTGCGGGGATTTCTGACTGTCTCCGCGGCCAGTTCTATGTATGATTTGGAGGAAATGTCATGAAAAAATATGGCGTAAATGAACTGCGGAGAATGTTCCTGGAATTTTTTGAGAGCAAGGGACATCTGGCCATGAAGAGCTTTTCCCTGATTCCGCAGAACGATAAAAGTCTGCTGCTGATCAATTCCGGTATGGCGCCTTTGAAGCCCTATTTTACCGGAGCTGAGATCCCGCCCAGAAAGCGGGTGACCACCTGCCAGAAATGTATCCGTACCGGAGATATTGAAAATGTGGGCAAGACGGCCCGCCACGGTACGTTCTTTGAGATGCTGGGCAACTTCTCCTTCGGGGATTATTTCAAGAAAGAAGCGATCCACTGGTCCTGGGAGTTTCTGACGGAGGTGGTGGGGCTGGATCCGGACAGGCTGTATCCGTCCGTATATCTGGACGATGACGAAGCCTACAGGATCTGGAATGAAGAGATCGGCATCGCTCCGGAGCGGATTTTCAAATTCGGCAAAGAGGATAATTTCTGGGAGCACGGCAGCGGTCCCTGCGGCCCCTGCTCAGAGATCTATTACGACCGGGGCGAAAAGTACGGCTGCGGAAAGCCGGACTGCACGGTGGGCTGTGACTGCGACCGCTATATCGAAGTCTGGAACAATGTATTTACCCAGTTTGACAACGACGGAGAGGGCCACTATACGGAGCTGGCCCAGAAAAACATCGACACCGGCATGGGTCTGGAGCGTCTGGCCGTGGTGGTGCAGGATGTGGATTCCATCTTTGACGTAGATACCATTCAGGCTCTGCGGAATGAGGTCTGCGAGATCGCGGGAAAGGAATATCACAAAGACCATGATACGGACGTGTCCATCCGTCTGATTACCGATCACATCCGTTCCGCTACCTTTATGATTTCCGACGGCATCATGCCCACCAATGAGGGGCGCGGCTATGTGCTTCGCCGGCTGATCCGCCGGGCGGCACGTCATGGAAGGCTGCTGGGTATCGACCGCCTGTTCCTGGCCGAGCTGGCCGGAGCTGTGATCGCGGGCAGCAAGGACGGCTATCCGGAGCTGGAGGATAAGAAGGAATTCATTTTTACGGTTCTCAATAATGAAGAGAGCCAGTTCAATAAGACCATCGACCAGGGACTGAGGATTCTCTCGGAGATGGAGCAGAGGATGAACGAAAAGGGTGAGAAGCGGCTTGGCGGAGAGGACGCGTTCAAGCTCTACGATACCTATGGCTTCCCGATGGACCTGACCCAGGAGATCCTGGAGGAAAAAGGCTATGAGATCGACGTGGAAGGCTTCCGTTCCTGCATGAAGGAGCAGCAGGAGCGGGCCAGGAAGGCCCGGGAGACCACCAATTATATGGGGGCGGACGCCACCGTTTACGATCAGATCGATCCGTCTGTGACCACGGAATTTGTGGGATATGACCATCTGGAGTATGAATCGGAGATCACGGTGCTGACCGGCGAGACAGAGCTTAAGGATTCCCTGATGGAAGGGGAAAAGGGAACAGTCATCGTGAAACAGACGCCCTTCTATGCCACCATGGGCGGCCAGCAGGGTGATACGGGACTCATCGAGACCGCCGGGGGCGTTTTCGAAGTAGAGGATACCATCAAGCTCAGGGGCGGCAGGTACGGCCATGTGGGCGTGATGAAATCCGGTATGATTTCCCGCGGGGAAAAGGCGGCTCTGAAGGTCAGCGCAGCCGGAAGAAAGGATACGGAGAAAAATCACAGCGCCACCCATCTGCTGCAGAAGGCCCTGAAGATGGTATTGGGTTCCCATGTGGAGCAGAAGGGTTCCCTGGTTACTCCCTCCAGGCTCCGTTTTGACTTCGCTCATTTCCAGGCTATGACGGCTGACGAGCTGAAGCAGGTGGAGGAGCTGGTAAACCGCGAGATCCAGGAGAATCTCCCGGTGAGCACCGATATCATGTCACTGGAGGACGCCAAGAAGACCGGTGCCATGGCGCTGTTCGGAGAAAAATACGGCGATGAGGTCCGCGTAGTTTCCATGGGCGATTTTTCCAGGGAGCTCTGCGGCGGAACCCATGTGCACAATACCGGAGAAGTGATGCTGTTCAAGATTGTGTCTGAGTCCGGGATTGCAGCCGGCGTCCGCAGGATCGAGGCGCTGACGGGCCGGGGTGTGATCGAATTCTATCAGAAGGAAGAAGAGCAGCTGCATGAGGCGGCGAAGGCGCTTAAAAGCGCTCCTGCCGAGGTGGCGGAGAAGATTGCTCATCTCCAGGCGGAGCTGAAAGCGCTCCACAGCGAGAACGAGTCCCTGAAGAGCAGGCTGGCTTCTGAATCCCTCGGTGATGTGATGGATCAGGTGACTGAGGTGAAGGGCGTGAAGCTGCTGGCAGCGTCCGTTCCTGATGTGGATATGAACGGCCTGCGGGAGCTGGGAGACCAGCTGAAGGAAAAACTGGGCGAAGGCGTGCTGGTGCTGGCTTCGGCCAAGGATGGAAAGGTTAGCCTGGTAGCCATGGTAACGGAAGAAGCTCAGAAGGCGGGCGCCCATGCGGGCAATCTGGTGAAAGCGGCTGCGGCCCTGGTGGGCGGCGGCGGCGGCGGAAGGCCCAATATGGCCCAGGCCGGCGGCAAGAACCCGGACGGAATACCGGCGATGATCGCAAAGGTGCCGGAGCTTCTGGAAGCGCAGCTTTAAGAAACAGAACCATCGGCTGTGGATCGTAACGAATTGTCACAAAAAAATCACTAAAATTAGTGATAGCAGTTGACGTATCGGAAAAATCTGCTATAATTATAGCAGTGCAGAAAAATACCCAGACAGTTGTATTTAAGCACAATTTGCAACTGGAGGGAGGGTAGGGTGAGAAAATGTCAAATGTGATCGTAAAAGAGAACGAGACGTTGGACAGCGCTTTACGCAGATTCAAACGAAGCTGTGCAAAGGCTGGTATCCAGCAGGAGATCCGTAAAAGAGAGCATTACGAGAAACCGAGCGTTCGTCGTAAGAAAAAATCTGAAGCGGCCAGAAAACGTAAATATAATTAAATGCACGTAAAAAGCCTTGACACCCGTCAGGGCTTTTTTGTACTATAAGAGAAGTTTTGAGGAGTAAAATACGAATGGGAATCATGAAAAAAATACTGAAGCTGGTATCGAACCGGATTACTGTGACTGTGATAGCGCTGGCTCTGCAGTTTTTCTGGTGGTTTTTCCTGGTGCTGTATCTTACGGACAATAACGTATATCTGAACATCTTCATGTGGGTTGTAGCTTTCGTGATTGTTATCTGGGTGATTAACCGGAGGATTAATCCCGGCTACAAGCTGATCTGGGCTATTCTGATTCTTTCCATGCCGATTGTGGGCCTGATTTTCTGGTTTGTAGGCGGAAAATCCAGAATGGCGCGGATTTTCCAGCGTGATCTGCGGAAGGTTCAGCAGGAGCACGGGGATATTATGCCGGAAGCTCCGGAAGTACGTGAAAGACTGCAAGAGCTGGATAAAAGAATTTCCAACCAGTCCTGGTATCTGACCAATACAACTCATATGCCGGTGTATCAGAATACCCGGACAGAGTACTTCGCAGTGGGAGAGGACTGGTTTGCGCGGTATGTGGAGGAGCTGCAGAAGGCGAAGCATTATATTTTCATGGAATATTTTATTCTGGAAGAAGGATATATGTGGAATACTATTCTGCACATCCTGGAAAAAAAGGTTCAGGAAGGTGTGGATGTGCGGCTGATTTATGACGGAGTGGGCTGCCTTACCCGCCTGCCGTCCAAATATTATAAAAAACTGCAGGAAAAAGGGATCCGGTGTGTGGCGTTCAATCAGTTCCGGCCGATGCTGAATCTGATACTGAATAATCGTGATCACAGAAAAATTACGGTGATTGACGGTCATACTGCATTTAACGGCGGGATCAACCTGGCTGATGAGTATATCAATCAGGGATCACGT
>DVJR01000154.1 GCA_018716575.1 Candidatus Scatomonas merdavium
CCTGTGAATTGTTGATGCCATCAGAAAAACGTGATAATAATAAAACAAAAACAGAATACTCAGGGCAAAAAACAGAAAGTTTGATAAGATTCTGACAATAATTGCCCGGATTAAAGGAGGGAAATGCGTTATGGCAAGAGAGAAAAAGTATCTGCAGTTCGGAATCAGACAGAGATTGTATCAGGGTTCGGGATGTATTTCCATGATCCCGGACATATTGGCTACGGAAGGATGGCACCGCGTCATGCTGGTTGCTGATCCGGGGCTGTATGCGGCGGGAGTCATCAAGCCCATTGAAGATATGCTGAAAGCCGCAGAGGATGTGGAATACATTCTGTTTACGAACGTCCGTCCGAATCCGGAAGAGGTCACGATCGAAAATGAAGCCATTCCGGCAGCTCATGAATTTAAAATTGACGCGCTGATTGCGGTAGGCGGAGGAAGCACGATGGATACGGCGAAGGGGGTTGCTATTGTCGGCGAGACAGATGCAGGGGTCATGGATTTCAATGGCTGGCCGCCGTCAAAACCCCTTCCGCACAAGACATATCCAATTATAGCGGTACCCAGCACGGCCGGAACGGGAAGCGAAGTATGCCGGAATGCGGTTATCTGCGATAAACACGGGTTCAAGCTGGTTCCCATGCATGACGCCATTCTTCCGGCATACGCGGTTCTGGATCCGGATCTGCTGGCAGGACTCCCCAGAAGCATAGCGGCAGCTACAGCGATGGATGCCTTTACCCATGCGCTGGAATCCTATACCAATATGAATGCCAATGATTTTACCGAGCTGTTCTCTTTGCATGCGCTGGAGCTGATCGGTGAAGCGATCCGTCCCTTTGTAGCCAACCCGGCTGTTGACAAATGGGCGAATATGATGAGCCTGGGTTCCATGTATGCCGGCTTCTCTCTGGGAATCGCCAGCATCGGGCAGGATCACGTAATCACCCATCCCATGTCGGAAGAGCCTTTCCATATGCCCCACGGCGATGCCTGCGGCATGGTGCTCCCGGCAGTGATCGAGTGGAACGGACAGGGCTGCAAGGAAAAATACAGAAAAGCCTATAATGCAATCACGAAGAAAAATGTTTCCGAAGGCGATTTTGAGGTGCAGATGCTGATCGACTGGGTTATGGATCTGAACGCGGATCTTCATATCGCGCAGGATAAGACCTTTGAAGAATGGGGCTATAATGACGGCGAGGTGCTGGATATGATGCTGCAGCACCCGATCTTCAACAACAAGGATAAAACGCCCAATTCCCAGTGTGCATATCCAAAGACCACGAAGATGAAGGATTTCAGATATCTGATCCAGAGAGTGAACGAATATTCCAAGATGCAGAAGGAACGGAGGAAATGAGCTTATGAAAATGATAATCGGCGGAAAAAAGGTTGATTCCAGCGACGGAAAAACCATAGACGTCATCAATCCGGCCAATGGGAAGTTTCTGGATACGATCCCCATGGCTACGGAAGCGGATGTGAAGCAGGCCATTGCCAATGCGAAAAAAGGGCAGAAGGAATGGCAGGCGATTCCGCTGATGGAACGGGAAAAAATCATCCAGAAGTTCGTGAAGCTGCTGGAAGAGCATAAGAAAGAGATCATAGCCGTATGTACCAGAGAATGCGGCAAGCATGTGGGTACCACGATTTTTGAGTTCAATCAGACGGCGTCTGTATTTACGGGCTATATGGAATCAGCCAAGAGACTGGACGGAAAGATGCTGGTTCCGGGTTCGGAACCGGGTCATGACGGCAAGACGGCTAATGATATGATTCTGGTTACTCACGAACCGCTGGGCACGGTGGTGGCTATCGTTCCATTCAACGCGCCGATGCTGCTGTACAGCTATAAGGTGGCTCCGGCACTGGCAGCCGGGAATGCAGTTATTGTTAAGCCGCCGACAGATAATCCACTGACGGACATTATGATTACGGAGCTTCTGCTGGAAGCGGGAGTTCCCGGCAATACCCTTCAGATCGTTACCGGAAGCGGATCAAAAGTGGGAGACTGGCTGGTGAAAGATCCGGATGTGGACGCGGTCAGCATGACGGGAAGCACCCAGGTGGGCATCGGCATCGCGGAGATTATGGCAAAGCGTCTGGCGCCCTGCACGCTGGAGCTGGGCGGAAACGATGCGTTTATCGTACTTCCGGATGCGGATATTGAGAAAGCTGCGGCAAGCGCCTGTGGAGCCAGAAAGGGAAATTCCGGACAGATCTGTATTTCTTCCAAGCGTTTTATCGTACATAACAGCGTAAAAGAGGAATTTACCCGCAGGCTGGTGGAGCAGGTACGGGAAATCGAAGTGGGATACGATGACAACGTAGAAGAAATGATGGAAAAATTCCTGGGAAATACGGATCGTACAAATACCAAAGGCGAATATATCGGCAGCCTGATCAGCGAGAAGGCTGCAAAGGAAGTGGAAGCTCAGGTGCAGCATACCATCGATCAGGGCGCAAAGCTGGAATGCGGCGGCAGCAGGACAGGAGCCTTCTATATGCCGACGGTGCTGAGCGGCGTAACAAAAGATATGGATGTGGCGAAGGATATGGAGATCTTCGGACCGGTGTGGCCGGTTATCGGATTTGATACGGTGGAAGAAGCCATCGAAATCGCCAACGGCAGTAAATACGGCCTGTCAGGCTGCGTGATGACCAATGACTGGAAGCTGGGTATGAAGATAGCCAGAGAAGTCCAGACCGGCGGTATGGTTGTTAACGGCACTTCTGTCTATAGAAATCAGATGCAGCCCTTTGGCGGGCAGAAGATGAGCGGTATGGGAAATGAAGGCCTGACCACTCTGGAAGAAATGACCAAGATCAAGAACATTGTTCTGAAGGGATTTCTGGAATAGACAATCTATAAAGATTGGGGGAAAGCATGGGGAACTATTTGGAATTTAAACATATCAGCAAAGCATTTGTGGGGGTTCAGGCTCTCGACGATATCAGCTTTCGTGCGGAGGGCGGAGAAGTCTGCGCCCTCCTGGGAGAAAACGGAGCGGGAAAAAGTACCCTGCTGAAAATCCTGAGCGGAGCCCAGTGCGCGGATTTCGGACAATATTTTATCAATGGGGAAGAAGTGAAATTTCAGTCTCCGATTGAGGCGATAAAGGCCGGAGTCAGCGTCATTTATCAGGAAAGACAGCTGGTGGGAGAGCTTTCCGTGACGGAAAACGTATTTATGGAAGACCTTTACAGAAAAAAAGGCGGGATTGTAGATTTTCGGAAATCTCATGAAGAAACGAAGAAGATCATCGACCTGTTCCAGATGCCGTTTGCTCCGCAGACAAAGGTAAACCGGCTGTCTGTGGCGCATCAGCAGATGGTGGAGATCATGAAAGCCTATCGCCGGAACAGCAAGATCATAGCGTTTGACGAACCGACGGCGGCGTTGTCAGATGCGGAAATAGAAGTCCTCTTCGGGCTGATCCGCCGTCTGAAGGAAGAGGGAAAGGTTGTCCTGTATGTATCTCACCGTCTGAAAGAGCTGTTTCAGCTGACGGATAAGATTATCATCCTGAAGGACGGACGTTTTGTAGAGGATATCCGGACAGAAAAAGCCACGGAGAATTATCTGGTTTCCAAAATGGTAGGCAGAAATATCGGCGATGCCTATGCCATGCTGGACCGGAACGACAAAATCGGCGATGTGGTGCTGGAAGCGAAAAACCTGAACGGAGAATTCGTCCATGACGTTAGCTTCAAGCTGCGTGCCGGCGAGGTTCTGGGATTTGCAGGGCTGGTCGGAGCGGGCCGTTCGGAAACCGCACGTCTGCTGTTTGGGGCGGATAAGCTTTACAGTGGCGAAATATATGTGGAGGGAAAGAAGAAAAAGATTAAAAGTCCCAGAGATGCCATTAATGCCGGCATCGGGCTGTGCCCGGAGGACCGGAAGGAACAGGGGCTGGTACTGGGAAGGTCGATTAAGGATAATCTGACCGTTTCCATACTGAATACGATTGCAAAGGGCGGGATCATTGACAAAAAGAAGGAGAAAGAACTGTCGCAATCTGCCATTGAAAAATACAGAATTAAAACCCATTCGGCGGATAAAGTCGTTATGGAGCTGTCCGGCGGCAATCAGCAGAAGGTGATCCTGGGCCGGTGGCTTCTGGCGGATCTGAAGGTCTTAATTCTGGATGAACCGACGAAGGGCATTGATGTGGGGGCAAAGGCGGAGATATATCAGATGGTGTGCGATCTGGCAAAAGCCGGGCTTGGCATTATCTTTATCTCTTCGGAGCTGCCGGAAGTGTTGAACGTCTGCGATAAAGTTATCGTTATGAAAGAAGGAAGCATTACCGGGCGCCTGGGTAAGAACGAGCTGTCAGAAGAACTGATTCTGCGGCTGGCCATGCGCGATGCGGACTGCTTTGCGTGATGGAGGAAAAAGCGATGAAAAACGACAATAGCAATGTAAAGAAAACAGACGCGAAGGGCGGCATAAGCCTGTTTAAATCCAATGAGATCATGATGCTGATCGTGCTGATTGTGGTAATTGCGATCTTTTCCATCATGAATGGAAATTATCTGACCTACAACAACATGACCAACATCCTTGTGGCGGCTTCCACGATCGGTATGCTGGCCATAGGAGAGACATTTCTGATTATAGCCGGACATATCGACCTGTCCAGCGCGCATATCGTATCGCTGTTCGGCGTTATGACCGCGCTGCTGATCAACGGGGGGATGCCCTGGCCCCTGGCCATGATTATTGTAGTGGTTGTCAGCTCTGTGGTGGGTCTCGCGAACTCCTGCCTGGTAAATATTTTCGGTCTGCAGCCCTTTATCGCCACCCTGGCCATGTCCCAGGTCTGCGAGGGCGTGGCATATCTGATCTGCTCCGGAAAATCGGTTCCCGTCAATGACGTGGTCTTTAATGAGATCGGAACGACAAGGGTTCTGGGCATTCCGCTGCCGGCCATTATCATGGTTATTCTGTTCATTATCTTCGGTCTGGTTTTGTCAAAAACCGTTTTCGGACGAAGTGTATATATGATCGGCGGCAATCCGGAGGCTGCAAGGCTGGCCGGGCTGAATCCCAAAAAGATCAGTACGATCCTCTACGTGATCGCGGCTATGATCGCTGCGTTTGCAGGCGTCATGATGACGACCCGGATGCATTCCGGGCAGCCTGCCGGCGGTGCCGGGTCCGAATTTGACGCGATCACGGCGGCTATCCTGGGCGGCGTTGCCTTCAGCGGCGGCAAAGGAAATCTGGCCGGATGTTTTATCGGTCTTCTGATCATGCAGTGCTTCAACAATGGTCTGACTGTAATCAATGTGTCGTCTTTCTGGCAGACGGTTGCCAAAGGCCTGCTGCTGATCGCGGCTCTGATTTTCGACTACTTCAGAAGAAAGAAGCTGGCATGACGGGGATGCCGGACGGGCAGACCGTTTTGGATACACAACTGCACCTTCCGCCAGAAATGGCGATGCTGTGAATAAAAAAACAAAGGAGGAAATGGTATGAAGAAGGTGAATTTAATCGTTGGTACATTACTGTGTGCAGCACTTGCATTCACAGGATGCGGAGGAAGTGACAGCAGCTCTTCCAGCTCCGCGGACAGCGGAGCGGAGTCTGCATCGTCCGCAAGCTCGGCGTCATCGGCATCATCCGCGTCATCGGCTGATTCATCTGCGGAATCTTCGTCTTCCACAGCGGCGGCTGACGGAGAAACACTGACATTCGAATATTTTGCGACTTCCATGACGGTAGAGTGGATCCAGCAGATCGAAGCAGCTCTGAAGACCCTGGGAGAAGAGTATAATTTCGAAATCCTGACCGGTGATGCCAACAGAGACATTACCACTCAGCTTTCTCAGATCGATACGGCTATCGGCCAGGGTATTGACGGTGCATTCCTTTTCGTTGTGGATGAAGGAAGCGCTACTGCGGCAGTTGATAAGTTTGATGAAGCGGGCATTCCGGTTATCGGCGAGACCCTGAGACTGCAGGATGGGGATGGAAACAACATTGCGCCCTATGTAGAGCTGAGTTCTTTTGACGTGGGAAAGAATTGCGGCACCTGGGTTGTAGAAAACTGGGAATCCACAGGAGTGGATCTTTCCGATTTGTCCAAGGTTGGCGTGATTCAGAATACCAACAGTGTATATCAGGCGGATCTGGAACGTATTGACGGTTTTATGGAAGGACTGCTGGAAGGTCTGGATATTCCGGAAAGCAATGTGTATATGGCAGACTGTGCTGCACAGTCTACCAGCAATGATAATACGGAAGCATCTTATACGCAGGTGGCGGCGGTTCTGTCTGCTCATCCGGAAATGGAAGCCTGGATTATCATGGGATCGGTTGACAGCTATGCCATGGGCGCATGCCGTGCGGTTGAGGCTGCCGGACTGGAAGACAAGACGATTCTCGTCAGTGCGGGCGGAGAACTGGCTGTAAAAGAATGGGCTAACGGAGCGGCACCTTGCTGGAGAGCAACCTGCTATTATAATGCCATGGATTTCGCGGAGCAAATGGTAGAGGGTATGCTGAGTATCGTTCGCGACGGAGTACCTGCTACTGATATTTATCCGGATTACAAAGAAGAAGGACAGGAATATGCGGCGTACAGGATTTCCGGAAATATGTGTACGGCAGAGAATTTTGAAGAGTATGTAGAAGGCTGACAGGGAGGAGAATCTGTGATTACTGCGAGAGAGAATATTCTGATGGCTTATCACCATCAGGAACCGTACTGGGTGCCGTCGCAGTATCTGGATCAGAATACGTGTCTGTACTCCGCTACCCGTGAAGGCGTGAACGGGTACGGACATGCGGTAGACTGCTTCGGGATCTCCTGGGATTACAACCCAGGAGATCCCGGTCCCATGGTAACGGCCGGGACGCAGCGTCTGACAGATATTGAGAACTGGCGGGAGGAACTGGAGATCCCGGACTGCGAATCCTGGGACTGGGAAAAGTGCGCTGCAAAAGATACAGCGGGCTGGGACCGGAAAAATAAAATCAGCAGCGTAATTATAATAAACGGATTATTTGAGCAGCTGCATGCCCTGACCGGGTTTGAAGACGCGCTATGTTACCTGCTGACGGATCAAGAGGCAGTAGAAGATTTTCTGGACGCTCTGACGGATTATCGAATCCGGCAGATCCAGCTGATCGCGAAGTATTACGGGCCGGACAAGATCCAGTTCCACGACGATTACGGGGAGGCGAGAAATACCTTTATGTCCGTGGGGGTCTGGAGGGAGATCTTCAAACCGAGGCTGAAAAGGATTGTGGAAGCGGTGCATGGGGAAGGGATGCTTTACGAGCACCATTCCTGCGGGTATATCGCCACACTGATCGAGGATTTTATCGATCTGAAGTTTGACGCGTTGAATCCGCTTCAGATACAGAATGACCCGTATGAGCTGAAGAAAAAATACAGAGAACAGCTCTGCTTTGTAGGTGGTTTTGATAATCAGGGCGTTCTGGACCGGCCGGGGGCTACGTATGAAGAGCGGGTGCAGGAAATCCGCCGCTGCATAGATCTGATGGCGCCGGGCGGAAGCTGGGTCGCGCATCCGGTGATGATGGATCCTTCCGTGGGAATCGCCCTGACGGACGTGTTGTATGAATACAATGCCCCGCTCTGGGAAAAGGCCGGCTATACGCCTCCGCCTAAACCGGAAATGGCCAGGCAAAATGTGTATTCACAGGGATATGCAAAGAATGAATGACGGTTTCTGTGTGTATAGGGGGTGTCAATTTTTTGACAAGTGTCAGAAAATGACATGTGATATGGAAGTATTGAAGTCTGAAAATGGAAATGTAATAATTATTGTGTAGTCAAAAACGAAAACAGGAAAAGGAGAAAACGCTTATGGGAAAACAACTGAATCCGTTACTGGACCCCAGGGGGTATCAGGAAAGAACGATGATCACGCTTGCAAAACGTCCTACCCTGGAGGAACTGAAAAACGGCAAGATTCTGTTTTACAACAACACCAAACTTGGCTTCTGTAATTATTATACCGTGTTTGACCGGATCAAAGAGCATCTGACCGAGATCGGGGCAACAAACTGGGTGGAATATACGGAAACTGTCCGCGGCAAGGATGCGGCAATGCTGGCTGATTATGCGGCAACGCTGGCAAAGGAAAATCCGGTAGCGGCGATCGTGGCCTTCGGCGATATGGGAACCTCCTCCTCTACCACCGTTGTGACCATGGAACTGGAAAAACTCGGTATCCCGGCCGTCTATATGACGGCGCCTCCAGGAACCGCGATCACGGAGGGCGTAGGCGTTTACCGCGCCGGCCATCTGTGCCTCTGTTCCGTAGATATCATGCAGTCTACGACAGTAGAAGAGGTTGCTGCCGAGGTAGATAAGAAGTGGGATTACATTCTGGCTTCTCTGACCACCAACGGCGAAGAGCTGGAAAAGCTGGCGCACATTGATTTCAAGATGGATAAGATCCCGCCGGCAAAAGACGGACTTCTGCCGAAGACCTTCGAGCTGATCAACGAGGATGAGCCCTGTGCAGGACTGGAAGAGATCAACGATTACTTCAACGAGCTGCACATCAGCGACGGCCTTCCGATCATCCCGCCCACGAAGGCGAGATATGAGAAAATGCTGGAGTACTGCCCATTTGATGAGGATATGGTGCTCTGCGATCCCAGCGGCCCCAGCGGCAAGTGCGTAACGGTAAAAGATGTTGCAATCGCCGCAGTTATGGCAGGCTGCAAGCCGAAAGCTATGCCGGTTCTGGTAGCTGCCTTCAAGGCTTTGAACAACAAGGCTTATAACCTGAATCAGTCTGTAACAACTTCTCATCCGGGCGGCAATCTGGTTCTGGTATCCGGCCCGATCGCCCAGGAAATCGGACTTTCCGGTAAACAGGGCTGTCAGGGTCCTGGATGGCCTGTGAATGCTACGCTGGGACGTGCCGTAAATCTGGTAATCATGAATGTATTCCGCTCAGTACCCGGTGTCTGCGACCTGGACTGCATCGCATCCCAGGCGGAGTTCACCTACTGCTTCGCAGAGGAGCCGGATCTGGCTGAATGGAATATGATTAACGAAGATCACTATGATTCTGAAACTACTACCGTTTATGTGCTGAAGGCGGAGCCGATTCACGATGTTATCGATTTCCTGAGTCTGAACGGCCACGACCTGCTGGATACCATCACCCACTGCTGCTCGACTCTGGGTTCCAACAATGCGTATATGCCGGGTCCGCTGGTTGTCTGCCTGACGCCGGATCATGGAAAGATGCTGAAGAAAGACGGTTATACGAAAGAAATGATTCAGGAGCACATCCACACCTACTGCTATCATGAGGTGCCGATGGTACGGAACAGAGGTCTGGTGCCGGTACGGCCCGCCAGCTTTGCAAACCGTCATCCGATGCCCGTTACAAGAACGCCGAAGGACGTAGAAGTTGTGGTAATCGGCGGACGCGGCGGTCATGATGGAATCATCCTTCCCTGGGCACTGCACAGTGAAGGCATTGTAGAGCCGGTAGCGCTTCCGGACGGAAAGATCGCAAAATCTATTGAAGAATTTAAAAGATAACAGGGGGAGACATTATGCCGAGAAAAGAAATCGTTGTCGAGAAAAAATATGATGTTATTGTATGCGGCGGCGGTACCTCCGGCGTGGCAGCGGCAATCGCCGCTGCCAGAGGAGGAGCCTCGACGCTTCTGATCGAAAGAGTAGGATCCCTGGGTGGCCAGCTTTGCTTTTCAGGGCCTCCTGGATTTGCCTTCGCGCATCTCTTTAATCCTCTGGGCGAACAGGATGCTGCCGGAATCATCGAGGAAATCCATTCCAGAATGCTGAAGGAAGGTCATGCGCTGCCTCATCTGAAACCGGAACACCGTGCGGAAGCAGGGTATACCTTCTCTTATGTAGATCCGGACTGGTTCTCTATCACCATCTTTGAGATGATGGAAGAAGCCGGAGTAGAGCTTTTGCTTCACAGCCTGGTTGTAGATGTTATTCAGGATGGTAATAAGGTAACGGGTGTTATCGTAGAGAATACCAATGGAACTATGATTATCAACGGTAAGATCGTTATTGACTGTACCGGTGAAGGTGACATTGCGGTTCGTGCGGGGGCTCCCTATGAATATGTTGATAAAGAAACTGTACAGCCCCATACTATTTCCTTTACTATGGACGGAGTAAACTGGGACGAGGTTCTGGATTGGGTACATAAACATCCGGATCAGATTGTATGGTTTGAACATACACTGCCGCACTGGTCAGATGAGAGAAAAGAAGAGGCTCATCAGAAAGCTCTGGAATTTTATAAGACCTGTGACGATCCAGCCATGTTTGGAGAGATGATGGGCTTTACTGAATTCCATCAGAAGGGTCTGGAAACCGGAGAATGGCATGGCTACAGCGGCGTTGGATTCTTCCTGACTCCGCGTGAGGGCGGTCATATCCAGGCACATATGCAGCATTCTTCGCAGGTTCCCTATGTTCTGACGGATGATGCATGGGATCTGACCAAGGGTGAAATTGAATGCCGGAAACAGAATGCCATGGCAATTCGTTTCTTCCGTAAATACATACCCGGATTTGAAAATGCTTATATGACCAGAATGTGTCCGGAGATGCGTCTCCGTGAAGGACGCCGGATCATGGGTGATTACAAGCTGACCAGGGATGACGTGGCTGTCGGCCAGGAATTCCCGGATGTAATCGGAAAGAGCCATTTCAAGGCCGGAGCGCATCATACAGTAGATAAGAATACGATCGCGCAGGTTGAAAAAGTCTGCCCGCAGGACGGCGGTTCCTATGATATTCCGTATCGTTGTCTGGTTCCGCTGGAAGTAGAAAATATGCTGGTAGCCGGAAAACATGTGTCTACAGACCGTGACGCTTATCTGCGGTATCTGCATCAGACCATGGTAACAGGGCAGGCTGCCGGAGCTGCCGCAGCTCTCTGCGTGAAAAATGGTATCTCTCCCAGAGAAATGGAGAAAGATGTCAGCGAGCTGCAGAAGGTTCTGAAGGAGCAGGGCGCAATTATCGACGGAACACATTGACAGCAACAGATAAACATCGCATATCTCAAATGCCATGTGAGATTTGAAAGATTAAATAATATAGGAAAAAAGGGCTGTGCACTGTCGCAAGGGACGGTACATGGCCTTTTTCAGATACAAAATGCAGCGTAGAGAGGAACAGTCTTTTTTCTATCCTCAAAGCCGAAGTTTCTGGCAGAAAGCTTGATCGCGTAAGCGGGTTTATAGGTATCTATATAGACCCGCAGGCTTTTTGCTCTGGTATTGTCGGCGGATTTCACTTCAATCGGGATAAGATGACCTTCTTGTTGAATAATAAAATCAATTTCTGCCCCACGCTGTGACTCCCAGTAGTAAGTGTTATATCCGTTAATGCGAAGCTGCACGTTTACATAGTTTTCAGCCATACCGCCCTTAAAGTCATCGATTTCCGGGACTTCGTAGAGAATGTCATTTGCAGCCAGATCTTTCTTGGCACAAAGCAGCCCCAGGTCGGATACATAAATCTTGAACGCATCAATGTCACGGTAATTTTCCAGCGGTTTCCTGATTTGTTCTACCTTATATACCTGGGACACGATGCCGGACAGAGAGAGCCATTCGATGGCATTTTCAAATTCAGAAGCCCGTCCTCCTTTTTTTATCAGCTTATACTGGAAACGGGTA
>DVJR01000155.1 GCA_018716575.1 Candidatus Scatomonas merdavium
TGTTTTTCCGATATCTTATTTCTTTTCCCTCTCCGTCACTGTGTTCATAATCAACAGCGCCGTGGTGGTAATCAGCACGCAGAGCACGGCCATGGCCATGCCGAGAGATACGCTTCCCTGCTCGAATTCCCGGTTGATGTAGGTGGAGACCACCAGCACATTGGGAGGCGCGATCAGGCTGGCTGTGACCAGCTCACGGAAAGCAATAATGAAAATCATCATCCAGCCCGCCAGAACTCCCCTGGAAATCATGGGAAGAGTCACCCGGCGGAACACATAGAAGGGGCTTCCGCCGAAAGTCCGGCCGGCCTGAAGCAGGCTGTCGTTGATCTGGGTAAAGGATGAGGTCACATACTGGACCGTGTAGGGCAGATAAAGCACCACATAGGCCAGCACCATGATTCCCATGGTATTATAAAGGGGAATCACCTTGTAAATGGCGTTCCAGAACAGCATGATGCCGATGACCAGCACAATGGCCGGCAGCATCTCCGGCAGCATACTGACTCCTTCCACAATCTTTCCCAGGCGTCCTTTGCTGCGGCGCACTGCCAGAACAGCAAGCGTGCCGAGCACCGAGCAGACGCAGGCAGAAGACACGGCCAGAAAGAGGCTGTTTCCAATGGCGTTCAGACTCCTGTCCGTCGTGAACAGCTCGATGTAGTTTGCCAGCGTAAAGTTGCCCGGGGCCAGGCCATAGCCGCGCAGCTTAATCAGAGAGCTGGCAATAATGGAAAAGTAGGGGATGCCGATGGCGATCACCAGCACCAGCCCAATCCAGCACCAGGCTCCGGCCAGGCCGCCCTTAGACAGCTTTGTCCGGGCCGGGCGGGTTCCCTTGCCGCTCACCAGACGGTAGCTGTTCTTGTTTGTAATATAGTTCTGCAGCATCCACAGGGCCATACAGATGCAGATCAGCACTGAGGACAGGCTGGCGGATTTTCCGAAATCTACAGGGGCTGTGGTGGAATATCGGTGAATGTCCGTCGTAAATACGTAAAAACCGATACGGCGTCCCAGAGTATAAGGCGTGCCGTACTCGGAAAGGGTCTTAACGAAGACCAGCAGCGCTCCGATGGCAAAGTTTCCGGTCAGAAGAGGCGCGAAGATTTTACGCAGCCGAAGTCCGAATCCCGCCCCGAAAACTGCTCCGCTTTCCTCCAGGCTGGCCGGAATGTTCAAAATGGCATTCTTTAAGATGGTCATCATGAACGGGAATACGTTCAGCGTCATGACCAGCACCAGGCCGCCGAAGGAGAAGAAGCCCTCGGAAAATGAGCCCGTAAACGGGAAAAGCTGCTGAAACAGTCCCCGCTTCTGCATAAACAGAATCCAGCCCATGGACGCAATATAAGGCGGCGTCATAAAGGGCACCATGAACACGATATCCAGCCATTTATACCGGGCCAGCTGCGTGCGGGCCAGCAGATAGGCTGTGGGAGCGGCAAATACCGTGGAGCACAGCACCACGCACACTCCCAGAAGAAGGGAATTCCAGATAGTCTGAAGGTTTTCACTGTCCGCAATGATGGACCAGGCCTGATGCAAATCGAGGCGGCCATCAATGATAACCGCCTCGGCAAATACCATAATCAGGGGACAAACGATCAGACCGGCCAGAATTACAAGAAGTATCCATAAAATACCTTTGTTTTTCCAGGTTGTCGATTGTTTCATAAGTTCCTCCGCTCAGCTGTTACTGGCAAATCTCATTCAGTCTGGCAGCTGTGTCATCCGCGATATCCATCATGGCAGTCCAGTCTGTAGGAATCTGCGGGATATCAGACAGGTTGGTGCGTCCATCACACTGGATGTCGCTGCGTCCCGGGAGCAGATACGCGTCTGCTACCATCTGCTGCGCTTCATCGCTGAACAGGAAATCGATAAATGCCTTTGCGTTGTCCACGTTGGGAGCCGTATTCATAATCATAGCCGGACGGGGATTTACCACCGTGCCGCTGGCCGGATAGTAGATGCTTAAGGGCTCGCCGTCTGCCATGGAAGAATATGCGTTGTAATCTACGCCGGCAATCAGAATTCCCTTTTCACCGGTGGTTACAGACTCCAGTGCCGCGGAGTTCGCGCCAGGAACGGTCAGTCCATTGTCAGCCCAGGACTGCATAATCTCCTCACCGTTATCCAGTCCTGTCACCATGCCTGCCAGGAAATCCTTGCAGGCGCCGGACTTCTCCGGATCGGGAATCGCGATATCATCTGTGTAATCAGCTCCGGCCAGATCGGCCCAGTCAGCAGAAAGCTCCGGATAAATGGTCGTGTTGTAGATGACGCCTACCGCAGAAGCGCTGTATCCGAACAGCATGCTGTCCTCATCGATCCAGCCTTCATTGACCAGATCTGCGTTTGCGGGCGTATAGCTCATAATCTGTCCGTCCTCCTTCATGGTAAGGCCGTCAGACCAGGAGGCAAGAATAACTACGTCAGCCACCGGATTGGCAGCTTCCGTCTCCAGACGGGCCAGAATCTCTCCGGTCGTTCCCTGGAACTGCTCTACCTGAATGCCGGTCTCAGCTGTGAATGCTTCCGCCAGCTTGTCTGCCAGGCCTGCGGGGCTGGGCATATAGACCGTCACCTTACCGGAACCGGTAGTCTCAGCAGCGTCAGCAGCTTCTGTGTCAGCCGCCTCAGCGTCCTCAGAAGCGGCCGCCTCTGTGTCAGCCTCTGCCGCTGTATCCGCAGCAGCCGTCGTATCCTGTGTGCTCTGTCCGCAGGCAGCCAGTCCTGCGCAGAGAGCTCCTGCAAGTAATAAAGCAAAAACACGTTTTTTCATTTTTTTATCTCCTTCCCACATGAAATGATTTGTTCTGGATCTATGTAAACGGAAAGTGTTTCTCCCGGAACAGCTTTGTGATTGCCATGAAGCATCCAGGTCTTTCCCTCATAGGGCAGTGTAATCTCATAGGTATCTCCCAGATACTGAATATCCTGCACCGGCAGCTCATAATGCCGCCAGCCTTCCCGGGCTTCCAGCCCCATAGCCTCCGGCCGGAAAAATTCCGTGTCAGACAGCCAGTTGGATTTTCCCACAAAATGCGCCACAAAGGCTGTAGCCGGATGATGATAAATCTGTTCCGGCGAGTCGTACTGGTCCACTACGCCGCCATTGAGCACCGCGATGCGGTCGCTCATACTCATGGCCTCTGTCTGGTCGTGGGTGACGAATACCGCCGTAACTCCCAGTCTTGATACAAGTTCCTTGAGCTCATGGCGCATCTCTTCCCGCAGCAGCGCGTCCAAAGCAGACAGGGGCTCGTCGAAGAGGATGCAGCTTGACCGGATGACAATCGATCTGGCAAAGGCTACTCTCTGCTGCTGGCCGCCCGACAGCTGATGCGGATAACGCTTTGCGTATTCTTCCAGGCGCACCGCCCGGAGCGCTTCCATGACCCGCTCCTCCAGATCTTTTGTGTCTTTGCGCGCCCGAAGGCCGAAGGCCACATTTTCAAATACCGTCATATGAGGCCACAGGGCGAAATCCTGAAACACAAAGCCCAGATTTCTCTTTTCCGGGGGAATATTGATTTTCTTTTCTCCGGAGAAAACACACTGATCGTCCAGCCAGATCTCGCCGGTATCCGGACTTTCCAGTCCGGCAATCATTCTCAGCAGCGTGGTCTTCCCGCAGCCTGAAGGGCCAAGCAGGGTCGTAAAGCTGCCGCTCTCCACCGTCAGACTGGTGGGCGTAATTACTGTTTTCTCACCAAATGCTTTTGTAATTTCTTTCAGTATAATCTTCATATTGTACCTCTCTTGTTCCGCAGTGTGATTATACTCCCCATTTTTTCAGCATACGAGATCAGTTGCGTAAATTGTTTGTTAAATTCCCGTAAACCCGGCAACCGGAACAGGACCACGCGGACGCCGCATGGTCCTGATATAAAAAGGCGCCGTCCCCCCCGGACGGCGCCTGACCCCAATACTATATTTAAATTTTTATATTACCCCTTAATAAGCTTAAGCCTCTTCTTCCGATTCCAGCAAAGCTGCTTCATACTTATCCAGAATGATGGACTGGATATGATCCCGTGTACCGGAATTGATTGGATGTGCGATATCCCGGTATTCACCGTCAGAAGCTTTTCTGCTGGGCATT
>DVJR01000011.1 GCA_018716575.1 Candidatus Scatomonas merdavium
GCCGATGTGGCTCAATTGGCAGAGCAGCTGATTTGTAATCAGCAGGTTATCGGTTCGAGTCCGATCATCGGCTTGGCCGTATGGCTGAAAAATTTCATATAGCGCGGGATGGAGCAGTCTGGAAGCTCGTCGGGCTCATAACCCGAAGGTCGCAGGTTCAAATCCTGCTCCCGCAATTTTGTGCCTAGTTAGCTCAGTTGGTAGAGCAGAGGACTGAAAATCCTCGTGTCTCTGGTTCGATTCCGGAACTAGGCACTTTTGGAGCATTAGCTCAGGTGGTAGAGCACTTGACTTTTAATCAAGTTGTCCGGGGTTCGAATCCCCGATGCTTCATAGCGTGATTACGCCCCGGATATGGTTCCGGGGTTTTTCAATTTCAAATACTTTTTTGAAAAGCAGCCCGGTATCTTCCGGGGCTTTTACCGTTATTTTTACGGAAAATTTCCGCGAAATAGCTGCTGCTTCCAAAGCCTGTTTCCACGGCGATTTCCGTAATGCTTTTTGTTGTGTTTTTCAGAAGCTCCATGGCTTTTTTCAGCCGGTACTGCGTCAGATACAGATTTGGAGATTGTCCGAGGTGCCCGGAGAACAATTTGCAGCATTTGCTCTGTCCGATATGTCCGGAAGCTGCTATTTCAGAAAGCGTTATTTTATTTTTGTAATTCTGTTGAATGAAAGCGATCATATTTCTGAGGATCATCATGTTTCCGTCTCCGGCTTCTTCTTTTGTATCAAGCTCCATATTTTCGTAGAGAAAAGCCCATATTTTTAGAAAGGCTGCCTGAATTTTCAGCGGCGCTGCCGGGGTTTCTTTCATTTCATATATGACTTTGCACTGCAGAAAAATTGCGTTCTGCCAGTCAATATCTCTGTGAAAATACAGAAACGGCAGGGAATGGTTATGGATGACGGGAAGGACAAAATCACGCTCCAGGGCTGATGTAGTGCAGAGCAGTACAGGATGAAGAAGAATGCAGAGAAATTCACATTCTTCTTTTTGTTCTGAAAATCCGAAATGCATCTGGCAGGAATTAATAAATATTCCTTCATCTTTGCGAAGAGAAATTCTTTTTCCATTGACATTGTATGTCATCTGTCCGGACAGAACGGCGATGAGTTCAATGTCGTTATGCCAGTGTGAGGGCGCGGCATAATTGGGATAGGATGACAGCAGACAGCGCCGGACGATGAACGGATAGTCAGGATTGTCGTATTGAACTTTTTCAGAATAGTCATCTTTCAGAATCATATAGCTGGAACCTCGCAGGATTGTTATAAAATTGAAAGGAATTTCAATAGAAACAAAATAAAATGAGTTGTATAATTATAAAAATAAAATTGACTGTTGTCAAGCAGCAAATATCTCAACAGGAGTGAGAAGAGATGATACAGATTCTTCTGGCAGTTATATATCTTGCATTTATCAGTCTGGGCCTTCCGGATTCTCTGCTGGGTTCGGCCTGGCCCTCTATGTATCCGGAATTTGGCGTGCCTGTGTCCTGGGCGGGGGTTGTTTCCATGATTATTGCCGCAGGTACGATTGTATCCAGCCTGCAGAGTGACAGGCTGACGCGCAGGCTGGGCGCGGGGAAAGTGACGGCTTTCAGCGTTGCCGTGACAGCTGTTGCCCTGTTTGGATTTTCTTTTTCAAAATCGTTCTGGATGCTTTGTCTGTGGGCGGTTCCATATGGTTTGGGCGCGGGAAGTGTTGACGCGGCGCTGAATAATTATGTGGCGCTTCATTATAAAAGCAGACATATGAGCTGGCTGCATTGTATGTGGGGAGTCGGCGCGACGCTTGGCCCGTATATTATGGGGTATGCTCTTTCCGGAGGTCAGGGATGGGATGCGGGATACCGGTATGTGGGAATCATACAGATTACGTTGACGGCGATTCTTTTTTTCAGCCTGCCTCTTTGGAAGAAAAATGGCGGAACAGAAGAAAAAGAAAGAATTTCAGAGGAGCGTCCTCTGACGCTGAAGCAGATTGTCCGTATTCCCGGTGCGAAGGAAGTCATGCTCTGTTTTTTCTGTTACTGTGCCATAGAGCAGACGACTATTCTATGGGCCAGCAGCTATCTGAGATTATATAAAGGCGTACCTGCCGGGACGGCTGCCGGATTTGCAGGCGTATTCTTTATCGGAATTACGGCTGGAAGAGCGTTAAGCGGTTTTATAACCATGAAATTGAGCGATACGCAGATGATTCGTCTGGGAATGGTTCTGATAGCGGCAGGCGTTGCCGTCCTGTTTCTGCCGGGCGCCTGGCCGCTTTCGCTGGCCGGCTTTTGTCTGGTGGGACTGGGCTGTGCGCCAGTTTATCCGTGCATCATTCATTCGACACCGGGTCATTTTGGCGCGGAAAGGTCGCAGGCAGTGATTGGTGTGCAGATGGCAAGTGCCTATGTGGGCACCTGTCTGATGCCTCCGTTGTTTGGTATTATAGCAAATCATATAACGGTAGCGTTATTTCCTGCTTATATCCTGGCTCTTCTGATACTGATGGCGGTGATGCATGAGCTCCTGACGAAGAAAGCACCTGTGAAAATATAGAAATATGTATCTGCAGAGACTGTATTTATGCAGTCTCTGTTATTTTTATGCATTTTCCGAAGACAGAGAAGATTTACACTCTCTTATTTTCTGTGGTATACTGTTGTCATTGACAGGCAGAAGATCCCGGGCAAAAAGCCGGAAAACGGAGAGGTTGCCCGCCAACAACGGTGAAAATTACGGAATTTCCGGAAAAAGAAGGGATCATTGTGAGAGAAAAGAATACGGAGGAAAAAGAAAATGAATCCGGAAGATCGCTATGACAATCAATGGGTCGGAAATGACGGACAGAACGGACATGAAAGACAGCCAGGGCGAGAAAGCTATAATAACGGACGAAACAGAAGCAGAGAAAGTCGTCAGATGAGGGAAAGACGGCGGAGAGCCCGCAGAAACCGAATGATTTTGAAGTGCCTGCTGGTGGCAGTACTTCTGGTGATTCTGATCGTTTTAATGACTTCGCTGCTTTTGAATAAAAGAGGAGAGAATTCGCCGGCTGCTACAGGGAGTTCTGTAAGCTTCGAAAATTCTTCAGGAGAATTACAGACAGATTCTTCTGTGCCGGAAACGACGGTAACTGATACACCGACACCTACACCCAGTCCCACGCCTCAGATTATTTCAGGGGATTCTCTTTACAGCACCAATGCCGTGATGGTAAGGAGGAGTGATGGCGCGGTACTGCTGGATAAAGGAAGCCGGGAGAGAATCTATCCCGCATCTATGACAAAAATTATGACAGCAATCGTAGCAATTGAGAATCTGCCAAATCTGGACGAACAGATTACAGTAACGGCAGAACAGATTAATCCCCTGTATGAAGAAGGGGCTTCTCTTGCGGGATTTAGCGCGGGAGAGACAGTGACGGTACGCGATCTGTTATACGGTGTTCTGCTCCCGTCCGGTGCCGAGGCGTGTGTGGCTGTTGCAGAAAGAGTGGCAGGATCGGAAGCGGCATTTGTAGATCTGATGAATCAGAAAGTGCAGGAGCTTTCTCTGACAGATACGCATTTTGTCACAGATTCCGGGCTGCACGATGACAACCATTACACTACCTGCGCGGATATGGCGGCAATTCTGGAGTATGCACTGCAGAATGAGACTTTTCGGACGGTATTCACTTCTCATGATTATACAGCTTCGCCTACGGAATACCATCCGGAGGGGCTGTATATGGAAAATACCATGTTTCAGAATCTGGAATCGGATACTTTAAGCAACGGTGGAGTGATAGAGGGCGGAAAAACAGGGTTTACCGATGAGGCTCAGCTCTGCCTGGCCAGCCTGGCTTCCGTATACGATCAGGAATATATTCTGGTTACGGCTCATGCGGAAGGAAACCATTATACGGAACCATACCATGTGCTGGATGCGGTAAATGCATACAGTCAGATAGAAGATCCAAATACCCTGCAGTAAACAAGAAAACAGTGTCGATGAAGCGAAAGCTGTAAAAAATGAGGAAAATGCCATGTTTTGTACAAAGTGCGGAAAGAAAAATGACGATCATTCAAAATATTGCGAATATTGCGGAGCGAAGCTGGAAGCGTCTCCTGGACGGGAGAACAGAGATCAGGCGGCGGATGGCCGGCGCCGGGAAGACAGAGATCGGACGACAAGTGGCCAGTATCGCGAAGAGAGAGATAAGACGACAGGCGGACGTTATCAGGAGAACCGGTATCAGAGAGCGGAAGGCGGCCCGGCAGGGCAGAACAGGCCGCCGAAGAAAAATCAGATGGTGCTGATAATCTGCATTATTATAGCTGTGGTCGCGGTGGGGGTGGGAGCCGGGTTTGGCATCCACTATTTCATGACAGCCCAGAATTCCGGTGATGCAAGAGAGCAGGAGCGAATAGAAGCAGGGAATTCTTCGGAGGAGGGAGAATTCTGGTCTGCCTCCAGCGGAGACAGCTCAGATCAGGTTCCGGCTGACGAAGAAGACGGGACGGAAGAGCCGGAAGATACCCCCTCTCCTTCTCCGACGGTGACCTCGGAGCCTACGCCGGTCATTACGGCGACGCCAGAACCAACGCCTGAATCCACAATCCACCGGTATGAATTTGTCATTTCGGACGAAAGCTGGGGAGAAGCGTTCCAAAGCTGCATCAGCCGGGGCGGCTATCTGGCCAGAATTGAAACGCTGGAGGAGTGGGAGGAGGTCACGCGCCAGCTGGAAGCTCAGGGACTGTCGGAAAATGTGTTTTATATCGGCGGCATGAGAAACAGTCAGAGCAATACCTATTACTGGGTGGACACGAGCATGAATCTTCTGACGGATGAGCCGGTCAACGATTCTTCCAGCCCCTTAAACGGCAAGTGGCTGAGCGGAGAGCCCAGCTATCAGGACGGCGAATATCAGGAGCTGTTTTTGACCATGTATCATAATTCAGACGCTAACGACTGGGTACTGAATGACGTGCCTAACGATGTGGTGGGTATCTGGTCCTATTATTCGGGAAGAATGGGTTATATTTGTGAATATGAATCGTAAGGGAAAAACAATCATAAAAGCTGTGATTCTGGCGGAAGTGATTCTGCTGATTCTGCTGGGGCTTCTGTTTGTCCGGCAGAAAGGGGAAAATGACAGCCTGAGGCAGCAGATCAGCAATACGGAAGAACAGACGGATGAGGCCCGGCAGGCGGCGGAGGAAGCGCAGGCGGAAGCGGATGACGCTTCGGATGATGTGTCCGAAGCGGCCGGAAATGAAGAGAATGAAAACACGGACAGCGCGGAAAGCCAGATGTCCGGCGGGGAAGCCGAAGCAGCCGGTGAAGGCAGCCAGACTTCTGAGAAAACGGCAGCTGAGCAGGAAGCCCGGGCGCTGCTGGATCAGATGACTGTAGAGGAGAAGGTAGCCCAGCTTTTCTATATCACGCCCGACGCTCTTTCCGGCGTGACGGGAACCACACAGGCCGGAGAGATTCTCCGGCAGGCTTATGAGGAGTACCCGGTGGGAGGACTGGTATTTTTTTCTAATAATCTTGTCAGCGAGGATCAGCTCCGGGAAATGACTTCCGCGCTGAAGGAGCTCGGAGAGGGAAGGGTCGGAGCGGCCCCTTTTCTGGGCGTGGATGAAGAAGGCGGCACTGTGACCCGCATCGCCGGGACGGAGGGATTTCCGGTGGAGGATGTGGGAGATATGAGCCTGATCGGAGCGACGGGAGATCCGGCGCGGGCGGAGGAAGTGGGCGTAACGCTGGGAGCTTACCTCTCCTCCTATGGATTTACCATGGATTTCGCGCCGGACGCGGATGTTCTGGTGAATCCTGATAATACTGTGGTAAAGAGTCGGTCTTTTGGCTCTGATCCGGAGCTGACGGCCCGGATGACGGCTGCGGAGACGGAAGGTCTGCAGAGCCAGGGGGTTCTGGCGGTGCTGAAGCATTTTCCAGGGCACGGAGCCACCAGCGAGGATTCCCATGAGGGCTTCGCCTATTCCAACCGGACGCTGGAAGAGCTGCGGCAGTGCGAATTTCTTCCTTTTCAGGCGGGAATAGAAGCCGGGGCCAGGGTCGTCATGGTTGGTCATATTTCTCTTCCGCAGGTGACGGGAGATGATCAGCCGGCTTCTCTGTCGGAGACGGTGATGCAGGATCTGCTCCGCCAGGAGCTGGGATTTGACGGGATCATCATTACAGACGCCATGAATATGGGCGCCATATCCGAAAATTACGGGTCGGGAGAAGCGGCGGTTCAGTCCATTCTGGCCGGAGCGGATATGATTCTTATGCCGGCGGATTTTCACAGCGCCTACCAGGCGGTGCTGGACGCGGTGAACAGCGGAAGAATTTCCGGGGAGCGGCTGGATGAATCCGTTCTGAGGATTCTGACGGTAAAAACAGAAGAATGGTGAGGAAAAAGAATATGTCTGTAGAAAAAGTAAGAGAATATCTGAAGGAATTTCATAAAGATCAGGATATACAGGTGCTGAGTGAATCCAGCGCTACAGTAGAGCTGGCGGCAAAGGCCGTGGGCGTGGAGCCCGCCAGGATCGCCAAGACCCTTTCCTTCTGCGGGAAGGAAGAGGGGACCTGCGTGCTGGTAGTCACAGCCGGCGATCAGAAGGTGGACAACAGCAAGTTTAAGCATTTCTTCGGCATGAAGGCGAAGATGCCGAAGGGAGATGAGGTGGAGAAGCTGACCGGTCATGCGCCGGGAGGGGTCTGCCCCTTTGCAAATCCGCCCCATACGGCAGTGTACCTGGATACGTCCATGAAACGGTTTGACACGGTGTTTCCGGCGGCGGGCAGCGGCAATTCAGCTGTGGAGATGACCTGCGACGAGCTGTTTGCATGTTCCGGAGCCAGAGAATGGGTGGATGTATGCAAACCGATCCAGTAAACGGGTGAATATGCGAATGTAAAAAGCAATCCCGTGAATGAGGGCAGGGGATTTTAGAAAAACGGGAGTAAAACAGACAGAACATAAGGAGGACAAGGGGTTGGCAGCAGAGCTGAACAACGGAAAAGCGCTGATGGCCATGGAAGAAGTCAAAAAGGCGGTGATCGGAAAGGATGACTGCATCTTCCGGGTAATGGCGGCCATACTGGCCGGAGGCCACATTCTTCTGGAGGATATTCCGGGAGTGGGAAAAACCACACTGGCGCTGGCTTTTTCCAGAGCCATGGCGCTGAAGCAGAACAGGGTACAGTTTACGCCGGATGTGCTTCCGGCGGATATCGTAGGTTTTTCCCTGTATCAGAAAGAAACGGGAAAATTTATCTATCAGCCGGGGGCTGTCATGTGCAACCTTCTGCTGGCAGATGAGATCAACCGGACTTCCCCCAAGACACAGTCAGCGCTTCTGGAGGTCATGGAAGAGGGAACGGTGACGGTGGACGGCGACATACGCCAGGTACCGGAGCCGTTTATTGTGATTGCAACGGAAAATCCGGTGGGAAGCGCCGGAACGCAAATGCTTCCGGAATCACAGGTTGATCGTTTTATGATCTGCATGACTATGGGGTATCCGGATATAGATGCGGAAATCGCCATTGTGAAGGGAAAGGTCAGCCGGGATCCGCTGTCAGAGGTACATCCTGTGATGGCCGCCGGTGATCTTATGGCTATGCGGCAGGCTGTGGAAAATATCTATGTCCATGATGTGCTTTACCGGTATATCGGCAAGCTGGTGCAGGCCACCAGAAAGCACGGGATGATTGAGCTGGGCATAAGCCCCAGAGGCACCATTGCCCTCGCACAGATGGCCAGAGCGCGGGCGTTTCTGCTGGGAAGAGCCTATATCATCCCGGAGGATGTGGCGGCTGTATATCTGGATGTGGCGGGGCACAGAATCCGTCTCAATTCCAAGGCCCGGATGAACAGGGTGACAGAGCGTGCGGTGCTGGAGCAGATTCTGGAGACGACGCCGAGACCTACGGTCCGGAGAAAGCAGTAGCCTATGAGACGGATGATTTTGTATCTGCTGGGAATCGGTCTGATGGTGTATCTGGCGGCGCTGTATGAGAGCTCCTTGCTGGTGGCAGTGCTGGCTCTGCAGATTCTTGCGCCGATACCCTCCTGTATTCTGGGCTGGCGCGCGGCGAAAGGGCTGAATGCCCGTCTGTCGGTTCCGATTCCGGCAGCGGATAAGGGAGAAGAGATTCTGGTGGAGCTGCAGCTTCAAAATTCTTCGAGACTTTCAATCCTTCATGCGGAGGTGAAGCTGGCGTACTGGAATCAGTTCCGAAACCGGAAAACCATAAAGAAATATACTCTCCGGGTGAATGCAAAAGGGAGGAGCACTTATCAGTTCAAAATCGCCAGCGAACGGTGCGGGAACATAAAGATTTGCGTGGAACGGCTGAGAGTCTGGGATTATCTGGGTCTCCTGGGGTTTTCCGCGGCAGGCGGCCAGCAGGAGACGGTCTCTGTGCTGCCGTCTTTTTTTGAATTTCCGGTGGACGGGGGAGAAGAACTGCCCGGACTGGCCGGAGAAACGGACGAGTTTGATACCAGGAGGGGCGGCGATGATCCTTCTGAGATCTTTCAGATCCGTTCTTACCGGCCCGGGGACAGGCCCCAGAACATCCACTGGAAAATGACGGCGCGGTCGGAAGAACTGATGGTTAAAGAGTTCAGTCTGCCTATTCGGTATCAGACTGCTGTTTTTCTGGATCTTCATGGTGAGGCCGGGGAGGGAAAATGCTGGGACGGTGCGGATGCGTATCTGGAAATGGCGCTTTCCCTGTCCTTCGGGCTTCTGGAGGCGGAACGGCGGCATTATGTGATCTGGTATGAAAGAGATGCCGGGGAGCTGTGCCGGAAACGGGTGGAAAAGCCGGAAGATATCCATGAGCTGACCGGGATGCTGTTTCGGGCTATGCCGTATACGGAGGAATTTGACCTGGAAGATTTCTGCCGCCGGAAATATCCGGGAGAAACATTTTCCGTATCGTACCGCCTGGATCTGAAATGCCGTCTGTGGAAGGGAGGTGTCCTGGAATGGGAAAAGACAGCTCCATAAATTTAACGCCCGGCAGGGTCCGGATGACCGGTTCCGGCGGAAAGAGGGAGAAGCTTTCTGCCTGGATATGGTGTGTCTGCTTCCTGGGCGCGTCTCTTTTGCTGGTGTTCTGGATCGTCTCAATGATGGCGCTGGAGGTGGAGCAGCCGCAGCTTCTGGCAGCAGTGCTGTGTCTGGATGCCTGGTATATGGTGGTGTTTCTGTCGGGAAAGCTTATAAAGGTGCTGGTTCCTGTTTCAGCAGGCATCATCGCCGGTTTTCTGTTCTGGCAGAGGGATGCGCTGCGGCGGGGACTGACAGTGATTGTTAATCTGTATTCCCGGTATATTCAGGATCATTATGCCCAGGGACCCGGCTTTCTGGCGTCAGAGGAGGGTCCTGTTTCCCTGCTTCCGGCCCTTGTGGCTATCAGCGCCGTGCTGTTGTTTTTTCTGGGATATTCGATTCTGAGGAGACGAAGGGCGGGAATGCTGTTCTTCCTGATGATCGTCCTGCTCTGTGCGGGGCTGACAGTCAACCGTTTTCCTCATCCGGTGATTTTGCTGGGAAGTATTGTGTTTTGCCTGGGCATCCGGGCGATGAACGGACGCGGCAGCGGAGAAGCCGGACAGCGGATGCAGGTCAGAACGGGAATCCTGGCTCTGCTGCTGGCAGGCGCGGCGGCGGCCGTCAGCTTTTTCGTGCTGGGGCCCGCCCTGTCAGAGCGGATTCTGCCCCTGCATACGCAGGTGCAGACTTTTCAGAGGCAGATGGAAGCGGATGTGGGAGAAGCCATGGAACGGATCACCTCCGGGCGCTGGAGCTTCACCGGAAGCTGGTCCGGCATGGTGGAAAGCGGCATGCTGTCCAATTCGGCGGCCCAGAGGGACAATACGGAAGCCCTGCGGCTGACGGTTTCCCGGCAGCCCTCGGAAACGGTTTATCTGAAAGGATTTGTGGGCGGCCTCTATCAGGGAAATTACTGGCAGGAGATATCGGATGAGGATTTTCAGTCCGCGGTGGAGAGCTGGAGCAGCCTGCCGGAAGGGGTATCTACGGAGGAATACAGAGAGCTGCTACAGCAATATCCCTACTGGTGGTATGAAACATTCGGACATGCTCCGTATTCTTTCCGGCTGGAGCTGGCAAATGTAAACGGCAGTTACGCCTATCTTCCGTATTTCAGTTCGCTGACCGGGGATCAGGCGCCGGATCTGACGGCGGATGTGGAAACTCTGCGGGGAGACGGGACGGTATTTGAAGGGCTCTTCTTTGCCGATACTTCCGGGGTTATGGCCCTTCCCTATCTGTCCTCTTCGTATTCGCCTGCGGAGGAAACGGCGCCGGGCGATTACGCGGACTACGTGCAGCAGCAGTATCTGTACGTCCCCGCGGAGGGCCTGGACCGGCTGAAGGAATATGTGAATGCGCAGATACAGCGGCTCACAGAGGAGAACGGCTCCTATCCGTCGCTGATTGAAGTAACCGAAATGATCCGGGAGAGCCTGTCGGGGCATACGTACAGCCTGGATCTGCCCCCGCTGCCGGCGGGCGCGGATTTTGTAGAGAACTTTTTCTTCGATCAGGATCAGGGCTTCTGCACGCATTTTGCCAGCACTACGGTGCTGATGTACCGGCTGGCCGGATATCCGGCCAGGTATGTGACCGGATACGCGGCTCACGCTTCGGATTTCGGGCAGGACAGTGACGGGACGTATACCGCTTCTGTCACGGGGGCGGACGCCCATGCCTGGGCTGAGGTCTATATGGACGGAGCGGGATGGATTCCGGTGGAAATGACGCCCGGATTTTCAGGTAACGGGGATGGGGAAGGGCAGAATTCGGCCTCTCCGTCCGTTACGCCCTATGAGACGGGAGAACAGACGCCTGCGCCCACAGAGGAGCCGCAGACGGACAGCTCCTCCGGAGAACAGCAGGGCGGAAGCAGCGAGCCTTCGGCGATATTCATAGGCGCGGAGATTCCGGCAGCCCTGCGGATTTTTCTGACGGCAGCGGCTATAGCTGCCGCGGCGCTGGCGCTTATCCTTCTGCGGCGCGCCTGGATCTGCGGAAAGAGGAAGCGCAGATTCCGGCAGAAGAAGCCGGACGGCGTGGTGCGCGCCGTTCTCTGTGAGGTGGATCGTCTGCTGCGGGACGGAGGAATCCGTATAGCGGAGAATATAACGGATGAGGAGTATGCGAAGGAAGTGCAGGACAAGTTCCCGAATCTGGAAAAAGAAACGCTGTCCCGCCTGATCAGACTGGGAGAAAAAGCAAGTTTTTCACCATCGCCTGTGACGAAGGAAGAAGCTGTCTGGTGCGTCGGGCTGTACCGGGAGCTGAAAAGAGAGCTTTCCGTAAGAAAAACAGGTCTGGCAAAACTGTGGTGGCATTTCATAAAATGCCGTTAGGCGCATATACTGGAAACAAGTCTTGAGGGACTGCCGGATGAAGAATCGCTGGCAGTCCTGTTTGTTCCCGGAGCTGCCTATGAAGGAATCTGTCAAATATCTGCTGGCTGTAGGTCTGCTGCTGCTTCTTCTGCCTTTTCTGCTGACGGTTATGCTGTCCGGAAAGGATGCTGTGGAAGTATCGAAGAATATCGATCTGGAAATGCTGCTTCCGTCGGTGTTGTACCGGGAGATTCCGGATGATGCGCGGGATGAGATGATCCGGGCGCAGGCTGTGCTGATCAGAAGCAGGCTGTATCTCCGTATTCAGAACGGAGAAGCCGCCTCTGTGCTGAAAGAGAACCGGGATTATGAGGCGTCGCGGTTTATGGACGCGGAACGGATGGAGCGGTGCCGTCAGGCGGCTGCTGATACGGAAGGAATGGTGCTGACCTATGCAGGACAGGTTGTGGAGGGGCCGTTTTGCGCGTGCAGCAGCGGAAAAACCCGGGACGGGATGGAGGTCATGGGTCTGGAAGAATATGCCTGGCTGGTCAGTGTGGACAGCGGCGCCGATGTGGAGAGTCCGGAGTATTTGTCCGGAGTTTTATTCAGTCCGGAAGAGCTGTGGAAAAAGCTTTCGGACGCCACCGGAGATCTGTCTCTGAAGGCAGAGGAAATCTTCGGCCAGATTTCCATTGCAGCAAGAGACAGCGCCGGGTACGTGACAGAGGTTCAGATCGGGGAGAGCAGAATGTCCGGCGAAGCATTCCGAAAACTTCTGGAACTGCCTTCTGCCTGCTTTTCCATTCAGGAGCTGGATGGAAATATCCGCTTTCTCTGCCAGGGTGCCGGTCATGGCCTGGGGATGAGTCAGTACGGCGCGAATGCGCTGGCAGAAGAAGGAAAGACCTGGAAGGAAATTTTAACCTGCTATTTTCCGAAAACAGAAGTAAAATTGCGTGTATAGATTTCATAAATCCGGCAACCCTACTAAGGAAACATCATGAACCAAACGAGGTGACGAATATGAAATCGAAACAGAGAAAAGTACGTCTGGCAATTTCCGGAGTACTGCTGGCTGCGGTAGTGGCTACCGGAATCTATGCCTACAATCAGGATCATGCGAGGGAAGAGCAGGCACGGCAGGAGGAAGAGGCCCGGCTTTCGGAGGAGCAGGAGCAGCTTTCTCAGGATGTGAACACCAGTAACGCGGACGCGGATATGCCGGAGGAGACAGCTCAGGCAGAACCGGAGGCAGCACCTGAGATAACGGAAGCACCGGAAGCTGCTGTGACGCCGTCTGCGACGCCGGAACCGGAAGAAACAGCTTCGGATACAGTCCTTCCGGAACTGAGCTTTGATGAAAATACTGTTCTGACGGCGCCGGTATCCGGTACATCCGGGGAAATCCTGATACCCTACAGCATGGACAGAACAGTGTATTTCCCTACGCTGGGTGTCTATAAATGCAGCCCGGCCATCGCTATGGCGGCGGATGTGGGCACACCGGTGGCAGCTGTGGCCAGAAGCCAGGTGCTTTCTGTGGAGGAGGATCCGCAGACAGGGGTAACTGTGACCATGGATATGGGCAACGGCTATCAGGCGGTATACGGGCAGCTTGCGGATGTGACGCTGCAGGCCGGCGATCTGGTGGAGGCCGGAACAGTCATCGGAACAGTCAGTGACCCTACAAGGTATTATCTGGAAGAAGGAAGCAATCTGTATTTTGCCATGTCAAAGGACGGGACGAGCCTTGATCCCACGGAATATCTGGCTCTGCAGGCAGAGTGATTCACAAAAGTGGAAATATTGCGTATAATATAAAAGATAAAGAAATGCCGTTGCGAAAATACGCAATCGAATCTTTTTACCGGCAGTATTTTCGTAATTGTTCAGCCGCGCGGCCGAATGGTTTCAAGTGGGTAAGGTACTTTTTTATCGATTGCTTTGTAATAAAACGGGGCGGCGCCGGGCAGAGTCCGGGCGGCCCCTGTACATACAATGGCTGCAGAGAGGAACGGAAAGAAACAGATGAATTATACATATATGCTGCAGTGCGGCGACGGGACCTACTATACCGGATGGACAAATGACCTGGACAGGCGTCTGAAGGCCCATAACGAGGGAAAGGGAGGAAAATACACCAGAAGCCGGCGGCCGGTCAGGCTGGTGTATTATGAGGAGCATGAGACAAAGCAGGAGGCCATGCGCCGGGAATGGGAGATCAAGCAGCTGACCCGGGCTGGAAAAGAAGAACTGCTGCAGAAAAAAATGACCGGAAGCAGGTAACCTGCCTCCGGCTTTTGCTTCCATAAGAAGCGGCCTTGCATAAGCGGTGTTTTACTTACTGTATCTTCAGATTCTTAAACAGCTCGCCCAGGCTGGTGGTCAGTTCTTCGGACTTGGGCAGCTTGACGTTGCGAAGCTCAGCCTCTTCTGCGGCGGCCTTGTCTTCCTCCAGGGCTTTCATGGACAGGCTCAGCTTGCCGTCCTTGATGGCGATGACTTTCACCTTTACCTGATCGCCCACCTTCAGAACCACGGAAGGATCCTTGATCCGGGTGTGAGAGATCTGGGAGACGTGAACGAGGCCGGTCAGGCCGTCATCCAGCTTCACGAAAGCGCCGTAGGGCTGGAGAGTCTCCACGGTTCCGTCCATTACGGTGCCAACGGCAACGGCGGAGATCCGGGCCTTTTTTTCTTCCTCAGCCTTTGCGCGGAGCAGCTCTCTGGCGGAGAGAATCAGGCGGTTTTTCTCCTCGTCCAGATCGGCTACCTGTACCTGGATTTCCTTCCCCAGATATTCGTTCAGGTCGTCTACATGGCCCAGAGCCAGTCGGGAAGCGGGGATGAAGCCGCGGATGCCTTCCACGTAGGAGACAACGCCCTTATTTACGATGCCGTCCACCGTTACGGTCAGGGGTGTTTTTTCCTCCCGGTACTGTTTCAGTTTTTCCCAGGCTTCCTGATCCTCATCCTTGAAAGTGTCAAAGGATTCGTCCACAGCCTTGGAAAAATCCTCCATGTTCATGTTTTCTTCTGACATTTGTTATCACCTCATACTGATTTTTTTCTTTAGTATAACATAGAAAAGTGTTTACCGAAAGAAAAATCAATGATATGATTCAGGAGAAACCAGGAAAAAGAAGGAAATATTTTTTAAAATAGAAATATGAGGAGGACAATGGTATGAAAAGAGAAAACAGGGTGTACATTGTCGGCCATAAGAATCCGGATACGGATTCTATCTGCTCTGCAATTGCCTATGCGGATATAAAGAACCGTTCAGAAAAAGGGACGTTTGTGGCAAAACGGGCGGGACAGATCAATGAGGAAACAGAGTATGTGCTGAAGCGGTTCGGCATGAACGCGCCGGGATATTTTCCGGATGCGGCTACACAGGTAAAGGAGATCGAAATTCATGAAATAGACGGAGTGAGGGGCAGCATTTCCGTGAAAAAAGCCTGGGAAACCATGCGGAATCAGAATGTGGTCACGCTGCCGATCACCTCGGAGGACGCTGACCTGCAGGGATTGATTACTGTCAGCGATATTGCGAAATCCTATATGGATGCCTATGACAGCAGCGTCATGTCCCAGGCCAGAACCCAGTATCGGAGTATTGCCGAGACGCTGGACGGCCAGGTAATCGTGGGAAATGAGCACGGATATTTTATAAAAGGACGGGTGGTGATCGGGGCTTTTCATCCGGATACCATGGAAAATTATATTCATGAGGATGATCTGGTGATTCTGGGCAACCGGGCTGAGGATCAGCTCTGCGCCATCGAGATGAAAGCGAGCTGCATCGTGGTGGGGCTGGGAGCCAAGGTGTCCCGGACCATTCAGAAGCTGGCGGAGGATATGAGCTGCGTCATCATCAGCACGCCTCACGACACCTATACGATCGCCCGGCTGATCAATCAGTCCATTCCCATCAAGCACCTGATGACGAAGGAGAATCTGATTACCTTCCATACGGGGGACAAGCTGGATGATATAAAGGAAGTGATGCGGAACACCCGCCACCGGGATTACCCGATCATCAACAAAAGGGGCAAGTATGTGGGAACCATATCCCGGAGGAACCTGATCGGAAACAGGCGGAAGCAGCTGATCCTGGTGGATCACAATGAGAAATCCCAGGCAGTGGAAAATATCGACGAAGCGGATATTCTGGAAATTATCGATCACCACAGGCTGGGTTCTCTGGAAACTATGGCCCCGGTGCTGTTCCGAAATCAGCCGGTAGGCTGTACGGCCACGATTATGTATCAGATTTATCAGGAAAGGGATCTGGATATTCCGGAAAATATCGCGGGCCTGCTCTGCTCCGCCATTATTTCCGATACGCTGCTGTTCCGTTCGCCTACCTGCACGCCTGTGGACAAGACGGCGGCCGAGAAGCTGGCGGTCATTGCAGGAATCGATAATCTGGAAAAATATGCGGCGGAGATGTTCCATGCCGGCAGCAATCTGAAGGATAAATCTGCGGAGGAGATTTTCTATCAGGATTTCAAGAAATTTATCATGGAGGACGAGGTGTTCGGCGTGGGACAGATCAGTTCCATGGACGGAGAAGAGCTGGCGGAGATCCGCAGCCATCTGGTTCCTCACATGAAGAGCGAATGCGGAAAGCACGGCATAGAGATGGTTTTTTTCATGCTGACCAATATTATGGAAGAATCTACGGAGCTTCTGTTCTACGGCGGCCACGCCAGAGAGCTGGTGGAGGAGGCCTTTCATCTGGAGGTGGGAGAGACCAGCTGCCAGCTTCCGGGTGTAGTGTCCAGAAAGAAACAGTTGATACCGGCCTTTATGGCGGCTCTGCAGCAGCGCTAGGAAGGAGACGGATCAATGGCAAAACAGCAGTGGAAACCCGGAAATATGCTGTATCCGCTGCCTGCGGTGCTGGTGACTGTCGCAGACAGCCGGGGACGGGAAAATGTATTTACTGTAGCCTGGGCGGGTACAGTCTGCACCAATCCTCCGATGGTGTCTATTTCCGTACGCCCGGAACGGTATTCTTACGGAATGATCTGCGAGACGGGAGAGTTCGTTATCAATCTGACCACGGAGGAGCTGGCCCGGGCGGTGGATTATTGCGGCGTGAAGTCAGGACGGGATGTGGATAAATTTCAGGCTATGAAGCTGCGGCGGGATAAGGCGGCAGCTGTTCGGGCACCTCTTCTGTCCGACGCTCCTGTTTCGATAGAGTGCCGCGTCAGTGAGGTGAAGCATTTGGGCTCCCACGATCTTTTCCTTGCAAAAGTGATAGCTGTTCATGCGGATGAAGCCTATATGGACGAGAGGGGAAGGTTCGATCTGAAAAAAGCAAGCCCCCTTGTATACTCCCATGGTGAGTACTTTGGCCTGGGCAGAAGACTGGGAAGCTTCGGATACAGCGTGAAGAAGAGAAAATAGAAATATGCAGGAAATGAAATTGAATCTTGCATATTATGCATTCCCATGCTATAATGCAACAGTGAATGCAGTGGCTTCGGTATGAAGGAGCTTATTGTTTCATTAGTTAAAAAAGAATGATACATGATACCAAGGGAGAAAAAGGAGGAAACTGACATGGCATACGTTGATGACGTAATGGAGCGGGTAGTACGGACAACGCCGGGTGAGCCGGAGTTTCATCAGGCAGTGAAGGAGGTTCTGGAATCTCTTCGCCCGATTATTGCACTGAAAGAGGATGAATACAGAAAGATGGCGATTCTGGAGAGACTGGTAGAGCCGGAGCGTCAGATCAAGTTCCGCGTTCCGTGGATTGATGACAACGGACAGGTACATGTAAATACCGGCTACCGCGTACAGTTTAACAGCGCAATCGGACCGTACAAGGGAGGTCTTCGTTTCCATCCGTCTGTAAACCTGGGCATCATTAAATTTCTGGGCTTTGAGCAGATCTTCAAGAACTCTCTGACCGGATTGCCCATCGGCGGAGGTAAAGGTGGATCTAATTTTAATCCAAAGGGAAAATCTGACAGAGAGGTTATGGCGTTCTGCCAGAGTTTCATGACAGAGCTGTATAAATACATCGGCGCAGATGCCGACGTTCCGGCCGGAGATATTGGCGTAGGCGGACGTGAGATCGGATATATGTTTGGACAGTACAAGAGAATCGTAGGAAATTATGAGGGCGTGCTGACCGGAAAGGGACTTTCCTTCGGAGGCTCCCTGGCCAGAACGGAGGCCACCGGATATGGCCTACTGTATCTGACGGAAGAGCTGTTGAAGATCAACGGAAAGGACATCGCGGGCAAGACCTGTGCGGTATCCGGATCCGGAAATGTAGCGATCTACGCCATCGAAAAGGCGCAGCAGCTGGGCGCAAAGGTTGTGACCTGCTCTGATTCCAACGGCTGGGTATAC
>DVJR01000156.1 GCA_018716575.1 Candidatus Scatomonas merdavium
CTGCACCGTGTCGGAATGCTCCTCACAGATACATTCCGCAGATACGATGTGATCGGAAGGTTCGGAGGCGATGAATTCGTCATACTCCTGAAGGGTGTTGCCTCAGAAGCCATACTGAATGAGCGCTGCAGAAATATACAGAACAATCTCCGCAGCGTTTCCTCTGCCGTATCCGGTATGGAAATAACCGGGAGCTTCGGTGTCATACTGGTAAAGGACCAGAAGGTAGAGCTTCAATCCCTGTTTGATCAGGCGGATCGCGCGCTTTACGAAGCGAAGCGCAGCGGCAGGGCGACTTTTGCGATTCAGGAATACCTGACGGAACGGCATTAGCATGCTCCAGCCCAGATTTTAACTTTCCCGCAGCAGATTGATTATCTGAAAAATGAAAAGGGACTGCCCTGAATACCGATTCCCCTCCATGATGGGGAAAGGTATTCAAGGCAGTCCCTTTTTCTCTCTCTTTTTATTACATTTTCTCCAGCACCTTCAGGCAGTCTCCCAGAGCGCTCACTACTTGGCAGCTTTCCTCCTTCGCAGGCCCGCCTGCCGGTTCCTTCCGGTACAGAATGGCCTTCATGCCCGCGGCGCAGGCTCCCAGTACATCTTTTTTCAGGCTGTCTCCCACGAAAACACATTCTTCCGGGGAAACCCCGGCTTTCTCCGCGCACAGCAGGAACAGCTTCGGATCGGGCTTCTGCACTCCGGCCTCCTCGCTGGTCACCATACCGTCGATCCAGGGGCCGAAGCCCAGCTTCGTAAGCTTCCGGAACTGTACGCCGGCAGTCATATTGGTGCCTATTCCCACGTAATACCCGCGTTCCTTCAGAGTTTTCAGGAGCTCTCCGGCCCCCTCTTCCTCCTGCATATGATCAATCAGCGTATCCCAGTACAGTTTTCCCATAGCCTCTGCATGAGGAAAAATCGGTCTGCCCAGAATCTCCAGCATGCACTGGAAACGGATCAGCCGGTTGTGCAGGGTGGAGCAGTCGCGTCCCACCCGCCGCTTTACCACGGCCTGCGCCTGCCGCACATAGTCGTCATAAGCGTCCTCTGAAACTCCCAGCTCCCGGGCCGCATACTCCTTCATGGCCTTCAGCGCCGGTTTATGGGCTTCCGTATAGCTGTAAAGCGTATCGTCAATGTCGAAAAAAACGGCTTTTACCATAAGCTCTCCTGTTATCTCTGGCCGTAATAGGCATTTGCTCCATGCTTCCGGTAATAGTGCTTATCCTGAAGCTCCTGAGGAGCCGGCTGTACCCGCGGATTGATCATCTCGCAGCGGGCAGCCATCTTCGCCACTTCCTCTACCACCACAGCATTATGCACTGCCTCATGAGCATCCTTACCCCAGGTAAACACGCCGTGATTCTTGCATAATACGGCGGGAACCGCGATGTAATCCCGTTCATTCCGCTCGAAATCATCAGCGATCAGAACGCCTGTATTCTTCTCATATGCCTCTTCAATCTCTTCTTTTGTCAGATTCCGCACACACGGAACTTCTCCGTAGATATAATCCGCATGGGTAGTGCCATAGCAGGGAATTGCCCGCCCGGCCTGTGCCCAGCTGGTAGCCCAGGATGAATGGGTGTGAACAATGCCTCCCACATTGGGGAATCTGTTATACAGCACCACATGAGTAGCTGTATCAGAGGAGGGATTATACTTTCCCTCCACCTTGTTGCCTTCCAGATCTACCACGACCATATCTTCCGGGGTCAGCTTTTCATAATCCACCCCGCTGGGTTTAATTACGAAAAGTCCTTTTTCCCGGTCGATGCCGCTTACATTCCCCCAGGTAAATGTTACCAGCTGATATTTGGGAAGCAGCATATTTGCTTCATAAACTTGTTTTTTCAGTTCTTCCAGCATTTATCTTTCCTCCGGTTTTCACTTTTTCCGGCCTTCCGCCGGATTGCAGCAGCCTCTCGGATATTTACTCTTCCTCAAAGGTATACATGGCCACCTCGTCGATCTCCCGATTGGTGGAAATCAGGACTTCCTCTCCGTCCCGCAGATATTTCAGCACATTTGCCGGCCCGCAGTCTCTGTCCAGAACATCGGCGCGGAAATCACCTTTATCCTGATCCCAGGTAAAGAGCAGCAGATTTCTCTCGCCCTTTCTGTGACCGATGATCACCGCCGGCCTGCCCAGCAGAGAACCGCCGTAGATGGCATGGGCGAACTCAGCCGTATCATAAGAATAAACCTTCTGATAACCCTCTTCCGTCTCTCGGTAAATATAGATATGTTCGCCGTGGAACGGAGAAATCAGCGCCAGCTCTTCTTTTCCGTCTCCGTCCAGATCCACCAGCACGGCGTCGCTGGCAGCCTCGCTTACCAGCTCTTCAATCTTCCAGTCTCCTTCCGGACCTTCCGGCGGCGTAAACCGGAAAACGCCCTCATCACAGGAAATCAGACAGGTGTCCACGCCGTCCTTTTTCACTTTATAATATCCGTGATTCTTCAGCATCTGATCTTTAAGCACCGTAAGCTCCAGCTGATGATCTTCGTCAAATCCTTCCAGATCTTCCGGCAGCACCGCCGCGTATACCTTGCCCGGCATGGACCAGTCTTCTTTATATTCGTGGCCGGATTTCAGCGCGCAGGCGATCAGATAGTTGACGCCGTTTCTGGTCACGATATCAAACCTGTGTACGAACGGCAGCTCCACCAGCGTCTTTACTTCCCAGTTTCCCTTTTCTACCGGACGGACGATGACGATCTTTGCCTCCTTGGAATCATTGGGCGAATAAAATTTATGCGTAGCCAGAAAAACGCCGTCGCTTCCCGGTACCTGCGCCATGCTCATGACACCGCCCGGTCCTTCCCAGACCGTATCCTCCAGATTACCGTCCAGATCAAACAGATAACAGGGATCCTGCTTTTCCGCAGCAACCAGAATATGCTCCTTGCCCTGATAATGAAGCTGCGCAATAGAATAGCATTTCGTCAGGTTTGAAATCACTTTTTTATTTACTTTCAACATGTTCCCTCCTCATCCTGTTTATCCAGTATGGCCCTCATGGTATGAACCGCAAAATCCAGATCCTTTTCCCAATCAGGATTGCCGGTATACCACATCTCCGTCACGTACCTGCGGACGCCCAGCTCCCAGGCTCTCCGGATTCCGCCCTCAAAATCCACATGTCCGGTGCAGAACGGAATTTCCCGGAATTTTCCGGGCACGGTCTCTTTCAGGTGCATGGCAATAATTCTGCCGCGGCCCGTATCCAGATCATCCAGCACATTTTTCCCACAGGAAACAGCCGCGTTTGTAATATTTCCCAGATCCGGATATACATGAAGGTACGGCGAATCCACCAGCTTCACGTATTTCATCGCCTTTTCCACGGTATTCATGAATTCTGTTTCCATAGTTTCAAATCCAAGAAGGATGCCCCTGTCAGCAGCCATCAGCGCCGCTCTCCTGAGGTTTTCCAGGAACAGCTCTCTGGTGCGTTCGTTGCCTTCTTCATAATACACGTCATAGCCCGCAAGCTGGATGATCCGGATTCCCAGATCATCCGCCAGCTCAACGGCCTTTCCCATGATTTCCATGCCCCGCTGCCGCACAGCGTCCTTTTCGCTTCCGATCGGATATTTCCGGTGGCCGCTCAGACACATGCTTCGTATAGGCATTTCCTGTTCCCACATCTGATCCGCCAGACGCTGCCGTTCCTCACGGCTCATCTCCAGGCGTTCCAGCTTTGCATCCGTCTCATCAATACTGATTTCAATAAAATCATATCCGGCCCTCTTCGCAGCCTGCATTTTTTCCGGCCAGCTCAAAGTTCCCGGCATCGCCTTCTCATAAAGGCCCAGTTCATAACTTTTCATAATTCAAAATCCCCTTTGTGAACCTGATATACATCCACGCCCACATTTCTGAACTCTGCCAGAACGTCCTCCGGCGCTTTCTCATCTGTGATCAGATGACGTATTCCCTGTATGGGAGAGCTGGTAAAGCTGCTGTCATGGCCGATTTTCGTATGGTCCGCCAGAATATAGACTTCATTCCGGGCATTTTCGATCATCAGCTCATTGATTTTTACTTCACCCGCTATTTCTGTAGTAATACCAGACAACAGGGAAATGCCTGAGCATCCCATAAACGCCTTTTTGGGAAATACGGTCTGCAGGTTCCGCATGGCGAAATCTCCAACCATGGCGTCCTTGGGATGCCGGAGCTCACCGCCGGTCAGGATGATGCTGATCCCATCCGGATGATTGGCGTGGATGGCCTTCCCGTTGTTGGTAATTACCGTAACATTGGATTTTGTCACATATTCCAGCATCTGAAGCGCATTCGTGCTGGTATTGATGAATAACGAGTCCCCGTCCTCGACGAGCGTAGCCGCATACATGGCGATCAGCTTCCGGTACATCCTGATCTCATTCTGGCGGACAGACTCCTGATTCGCGCAGCTGGCGCCGCCGTAAAACCGTACCAGCTGCTTTCTGTCCTCCAGATATTGAAGATCTCTTCGTATGGTAATCAGAGATACCTGAAACCGTTCCGCCAGGTCATTAACCCGTACCTGCGGATTTTCCTGCATAATTTCCAGAATCTGTCTGCGCCGTTCATTCACATATGTCCGTTCTCGTTTCATCTGAACCTCCTCGCCTCTCACACAGGAATCCGGATTCTTTACAGAAGCGAACGGAACGGAATATTCTGCGGCGCCTCAAAGCAGTCCTCGAAGCCTCTCCTGTGATGATATGCTTTTTTATCTTTATCGGTGGGATAAACGTATTTTCCGCCCACTTCCCAGAAGAAGGGATGGAACTTATAATCCAGACGGTCCTTTTTCATTTCGTACAGAACCTTGATTTCATTGATATCGGCCATGAAATTGGTCCATACGTCATAATGGATCGGAATAACAACCTTGCAGCGCAGCGCTTCTGCCATGCGGAGGATGTCGCAGGAGGTCATTTTATCCGCCATGCCCACCGGGTTCTCGCCATAGGAGCCAAAGGCCACATCCACATCAAAGTCTTTTCCATGCTTCGCAAAATAGATGGAATAATGGGAATCGCCGCTGTGATAAATATTTCCGCCCGGCGTCTTAATCAGGTAGTTAACCGCCTTCTCATCCATATCCATCGGGCATTTTCCGGTCAGCTCTTCTCTGTCCGGACCCTGGGAATCGGTGGTTACGATACAGGTACGGTCAAAGGAATCTGTCGCCACGATCTCGATGTCTTTGATCTTAATCACGTCGCCCGGCTTCACGGTGATGCAGCGATCTGCCGGAACACCCCATTTCTGCCACAGCTCCACGGATTTTTTCGGTCCGATGAAAGGCACGGGAATCGTCTCACCCTTTTCATTCACCGTTGTCATGCCGCTCTTGATCACATGAGAAGCATACTCCGCGCTCATATGATCCTGATGATAATGGGTCGCCAGCACCGCATCCACGCTCTTGATTGCAAAAGGATCAATCACAAAAGGCACCGCGCGAAGATTGGGCTGCATAGCCCGTCCGCCGCACATATTTGCCATCTGATGTCCTACCTTCATCTTGCCGTCTCCATGGGTACGCTTTCCATTGCCGCACCACAGGTCTACAGTGATATTGGCGCCGCCGGGAGTCTTGAACCAGATACCCGTGCATCCCAGCCACCACATAGCGACTGTACCGGGCTTTACTTCCTCATTTTCGATTTCTTCATTCAGCCAGGTGCCCCATTCCGGGAAAGTGCCCATAATCCAGCTTTCTCTGGTGATATCGTCAATTTTACTCATATATATTTTCTCCTTTTATAATGTCTAATTGTCCTGATGCCATTCCTGGATGCGCTGCTCCACCTCCGGCACCGTCTTTGTTTTCAGGATTCTCTCTGCCAGCGCCAGGGACTTCTGATACTCTGCCTGGCGGATCTTCTGCTTCACTTCCAGAGTGGAGCCCGCAGACATACTGAATTCATCCAGCCCCAGTCCCAGCAGAATCGGTACCGCGTCGGGATTTCCGGCAAATTCCCCGCACATTCCCACCTTGATTCCTGCCGCATGTCCGGCCTCAATAGTCCGGGCAATGGCGCGAAGCACACCGGGATGGAAGGGATTGTACATGGCCGAAATTTTTTCATTTCCGCGGTCTACAGCCAGGAAATACTGGGTCAGGTCATTGGTTCCGATGCTGAAGAAGTCCGCTTCCGCGCCCAGTTCTTCCGCCATCATTACCGCTGCCGGCGTCTCGATCATAATGCCGACCTCCGGCTTTTCCGCGAAGGCCTTGCCCTCTGTACGAAGTTCATTTTTGCACTCCTCCAGAAGACTGTTGGCAGAGCGCAGCTCTTCTACGGAAATGATCATGGGATACATGATCCGGATCCGCCCATAGCAGCCGGCCCGCAGCAGTGCCTTCAGCTGGGTCTTCAGAATTTCCGTCCGGTCCAGCCCGATACGGATAGCCCTGTATCCCAGGAAAGGATTCTCTTCCTTGGGAAATTCAAAGTATGACAGCCCCTTATCTCCTCCGATATCCAGCGTACGGATCGTCAGCTCCCGGCCGCCCAGCAGCTCGGCTGCTGCCTTGTATACCTCAAACTGCTCCTCTTCCGTGGGGAAATGATCGTTTTCCATATACAGGAACTCACTCCTGAACAGTCCCACGCCGTCGATGGAAAACTTCAGCGCATTGCGGATATCGTCCAGATTTCCCACATTTGCGCAGATTTCCACTTCATGTCCGTCTGTGGTCACCGCCTTCAGGTCGCGCAGCTTCAGAAGCTCTTCCTTCCGCTTCGCCTGCTCCTCCTGTTTTTTAACATATTCCTCCGCGATCTCCGACTCCGGATTCACATATACGGTTTTCTCATCCGCGTCAAGGATAATGAAATCACCGGAATCAGCAGCCTCAAGAACTCCTTTTACGCCAACCAGCGCGGGAAGCCCCAGGTTCTTGGCCATAATTGCCACATGGCTGGTGACTCCGCCGCCTTCTGTAATAAAACCCTGGACAAAATTCAGATCCAGCTTGGCTGTATCAGATGGAGCCAGATCCTTAGCTACCAGGATAACCTTCTCCCGGATGCCGCTCAGATCTGTTTCGGGAAGGTTTTTCAGCTTCCGCATCAGACGGTTGCGGATATCCTTCAGATCCGCCGCCCTTTCCCGCATATACTCGTCTTCCATCATTTCAAAGACAGCCGCATACTCTTCCGCCGTATCATGAAGCGCTTTTTCCGCGTTTACATTACCGGTTTCGATTTTTTCACACACGCCCATACGCAGCGCTTCATCCTGCACCAGCTCCAGATGGGCCGCGAAGATTTCTTCTTTTTCAGCCAGCGGGGCGAGATCCGCACTGACGGCATCCACTGCGGCCGTGTACCGCTGCACCTCCGTCTCTGCCTGTTCCGGCGCTATGGCGAACAGGTCCGGAGACAGATCCTGCTCTTCCAGAACGAATGCCCGTCCGGAAGCAATTCCTCCGGAGGCCGTTCTGTCTACTTTCAAAATTTTCATAACCTTATTCTCCCAGTTCACCCAGACCGCTCTTAATAGCGTCCACAATGGTCTTCAGATCTTCTTCTTCCGTCTCACCGGAGCATTCCACCACGATTTCTTCTCCGCAGCGGATTCCAGCAGCCATCAGAAGCAGTACGCTTTTGGGATTCACTCTTTTATCCCCCTTCACCAGCGTGATATCGGAACGACATTTTCCTGCAATTTTCGACAAAATGCCTGCCGGACGCAGATGCAGCCCCGACGGATTTACCACTTTCACTTTCTCCTGTACCATTTTTTCTTCCTCCTTTTTTACTTTCTTTTTGTTTTTGGTTTCTTTATGTCCTGCTGAAGCGTGCTCTGTATGTAAATTTCAGACACCCTTTTTTCCACAACTCTCAGCACTTCAGGCAGCTGCGGACGGGTAAACAGAAGCTTATGTTTCATTTTCTTTCCCTGACATATCACCTGGATTTTCGCGCTCTGATATTCGTTGACATATACTTTCTGAATGTCACTCCAGGCGATCGTATAGCAGACCTTTTCCAGCCCCTTTTCTGAAAAACCCCTGCGTATTCCCGCGGATCCCATGACGAGGATCAGCAGCAGAATGTTCCGGATACTTTCCACGATGCCGGCCACATTGGAAAACGGGAAAATGATTACTACAAAAAGAACAACCAGGCAGAAGGTGAAATAATCATCCTTGCCTTTCAGAAGAATCGTTCTATTTCTTCTGAGAATGAGACAGACTTCCCATATCAACCCCGCGAGCAGTACTGCGCACACCACATAATTGAACACTATCATTCATTTCCTTCCTCCTTTATGTTCATTATATCACCCTATACCCGCTATTTCAATCATAATTATTCATATTATATGATTGTTTTGCGTTTATATGTTCTTTTTGTCTGCTTATCTCGTTTTCATCGCACAGGGGAGCGCCGTGCCCGCTCTCCGGCACTGCGCTCCCCTTCCGGAATTGCTCCGTCTCAATATTCTTCCCGCAGGCTGACCTGTTTCACTTCAATATAACGTTCCCTCAGCCGTGCTATCTCATCCGGGTCGGCCAGTTCATCCGTAATAATATTTTTCAGCTTATCAGGCGGACAGCTCACAAAGCTGCTCTGCCGGCCGATCTTCGTATGGTCTGCCAGAATATAAGAAGCGCCCACAACCCGCTCCAGCATAATCTGGTTCACGATCACCTCGCTGAGCATTTCTGTCGTCATGCCGTTTTCCGCTGACAGACCGACACAGCCCAGAAAGCTTTTCTTGGCCATAACCACTCCCAGATTGTTTACTGCGAATTCTCCCGTCATAGCTCCCTTGAACTGGCGCAGCTCACCGCCGCTTAAAATAATAGACACATCCGGCGAATGAGGAATGTCAATCACCCGTCCGTTATTGGTAATTACCGTCACATGCCTGCTTTTAATATAAGGGATCATCCGCAAAGCAGTGGAGCTTGTATTGATAAATATTGTATCGTCATCCTCCACCAGGCTCGCCGCATACCGGGCGATCTGGTCCCGGTACCCCGACGTTTCGTCCCTCAGTTCTGTCCGGGCTTCCTCCTCCAGAGGCGCCGCTCCTCCGTAAAAACGTTCCAGTTTATGTTCGTTTTCCAGAAATTGAAGATCCCTGCGGATCGTCAGAAGCGAAACGTGGAATTTCTCCGCCAGTGCCCTGACTGATACGTGGGAATTTTCCCGCAGTTCCTGCAGGATTTCCTCCCGCCTGGCCTTTATCCGTGCCCTGTTATTTTTCATTATGGCATATGCTCCTCTTTGTTGACTGTTCATAAAAACAGTATAAAAACTAATACTACACGTGTCAAGCAACTAACGATCATTTTGAAACGTATTCTTTCGTTTTTAGAGCATTTCCTCAAAATCGCACATAAACCCAGGGCTTTTTCTCGTCTACAGATCGTTTATTTCATATCTGAAGACAATCTTTTTAGTAAAAAACAGGGCTGCCGCATAGCTGTGCAGCGCCCTGTTTTCCGACTCATCTCAGCTTTCCGTACTTTTCAAAGCATTCCAGCTCGTAAAGCATGGATTCCTTCGTGGTTCCGATGGCGTTCAGATAGCCATATTCCACCGCGATCATTCCACCGTCTTTCGTAGCCCATTTATCAACCAATTCCTTTACTTCTTCTTCGATGAGCTTCTTATCACCGGTAGGCATGGTGGCCTGAATATCTACAGATACCTCAAAGCAAACCTTGCCCTGTGCAATTTTGGATACTTCATCAATACCCAGCAGACGCGGCTGATGAATGTTGATAATATTGGCACCAACCTCAATAATATCCAGAAGAATATCATTTACTTTTCCGTCCGTATGGAACCGTACATCCATACCGCACGCATGCGCTTTGTCAAAAATTCTCTTATACTGCGGCTTAAAGATCTCACGGAACAGCTCCGGGGAAATCATCAGGCTGTTCTGGGTTCCCCAGTCATCTGTCGTATCATAGCAGTGAATCCGGCCTTTTCCAAGACGATACGCCTCTTCAATAATACCGATCTGATAATCCGCCAGCTTCCGGGCCATCTCCTCAATCGCCTCAGGCTCTGCAATACAATCCATCAAAGTATCCTGAAAGCCTCTCAGGAAATGCATTCTTTCAAAAATGCAATGCGGGCTGTTCAGCTGCACATAAAGCTGCTTTTCTTCCGCTTCCTTTAACGCCTCTTCCAGTCCGTCAAACCGTCCGGGAGCTTTGGGATCCGGAAATACATATGTTTCCAGGTCTTCAATCTCTTTCAGAGGAATATTCGTCGGCTGTCCCATGTCGGAACCCGTTTCATCATCGCTCTCCCAGTAGCATCCCCACTCATCAAACGCCTTATTCTGGGGACGGAATTTTTTCTTTACGCTGTAGGTCCCTTCCGGCCTTTTATCTGCGGGCGGAAGTACAAAAATCCTGTATACGTCGCCCTTTCCCGCGATACGGTCGAAACGGATGCCGATCCGCTCCGGGCCGGTAAAATTAATATTTCCTTTTATAATTTCATATCCAGTCATACTGTCCTCCGCCTTTCCTGCTTTTTTATTTTTTAAGTTCGTCAGGGAAATACTCTTTTACAGCTGCAAGCAGCTTCTCAGTAATCTCTTCTGTGTCGATCAGATTCATGGTCTCCACAATTTTGGCATCGCTGGGGGGCAGCATCTCCGACCACTCCGGACTGGTAAGCACCAGATCCGTAGTATTCAGGTAAGTCATAGCCTCGCTGAATGCGCAGGACTCTACCGTCGCATCGATCCCGTTCGCATCACAGATCTTCTTTACGTTGATTTTCAAAATTGTACTAGTTCCCATTCCATTACCGCAAACACATAAAAGATTCAGCATTTTCTTACATCCTTTCTACATTCAAACTTTTCAGCCGCCCTCTGCGGCACAGTCACATTTTTTCAGGTTACCCGGCAATCGGAATTCCAAACATGGAACCGATCCACTTGAAGAAGCCGATCACGCCTACCCAGATGGTCGCATAGTCTGCGCTGCCCTGCCACCAGGTCATATCCATCATACCGATAGCGAGCGCAGAGCCAAGAATCTGAATAATACCGTTGACGATACATATAATCATCGCCGCCTTCCAGCCGCCGAACTTGTTCGCGAAAATAGCGATCGTCGCGTTATCGAAGAACAGCGGTATAAATCCGGGTACCAGGAAGATCGGTGATTTGAAAATCAGCAGCAGCAGCAAGCCTACGATCTGACCGACAAAACCGAAGATCAGGCCCAGCACAACCGACTTGGGTGCGAATGCGAAGATTGCCGCACAGTCAACACCGGCAACAGCACCGGGAAGAAGCTTCTCTGATATACCCTTGAAGGAAGCCATCAGTTCGCCGACAAACATCCGGACGCCGTTCAGCAGGATGACTATATCAGCCGTCAGCGTCAGCGCAATCCAGAACAGAAGTACAATATTATTCGTCAGGCCCGTCTGATTATATGCCTCCGCACTTCTCAGCCAGTCGATCTGCTCCGGCCCGATAATCAGCATGATAACCGCCGCAGAAATAAACATAATCAGAGCGGTGGCGATGATGCTGTCCTGCAGGAAGTTCAGAGACTTGGGCATCTTCTTCTTCTCAATATCGTCTTTCTCAGCGTTGCCCAGCTTGGGAGCAACCTTGTAGGCGATATAGCTGATAAACATCTGCTGATGAGCAACCGTGAAATCTGCTTTTGTAATCTCATGGGTGGGCTTGATCAGCAGAGTGGACAGAATACCCCAGTACAGTGCCAGCACCAGAGACGCGATCAGAATGGTGGGAACCATTCCCAGTCCCAGGAACCTCCATACGATATAGGTACTGATACCAGCCTGAACGATCATGGCGTTTCCTGTCAGGTATACGGCACGGATTTTTGTAAACTTCCGGAGAGCCACCAGAACCAGGTTCATGATGAACGCAACCAGCAGGGTGTAGATACCCCAGGTAGCTCCGGTTCCCGCTCCCAGGACCGCATCCATTTTCTCATAGGCATTGGTCATGGTCGGATATGTATTCAGGCCCGCACCCTGAATGCCTACGGCGTTCGTCAGAGCAGTCAGAAGATAACCAAAATTGGCGATCAGCGCGCTGGAGCCGACGCCCATGGCCAGGAAACCGATCGAAGCCTTGGCCGCGCCCATAATGGCCTTGGAAATCTTCGCCTTCATCGCTATGTAACCGATCAGAACGATAATAGCCATCAGAAGGAACGGCTGGCCAAAGATCTGTCTCAATATCAAATTCAATACATCGTTTAACATTATCCTATTCTCCTCCTCTAAATACCTTTGATGGTCTTCACCTGTTCGAGAAGATCACGGCAAAACAGTTCGAATACTTTTTTCCCTGTTTCCGCATCCGCCGCACGCGCGTCTCCGAAAGCACCGCTTTTCACGAAATCCCGCCAGGGCACCGCTGCAACCTCATACTTTTCCGGCTTCTCCGGAAACTCGGCCGTTGCTTTTTCCATCCGAACCAGATCCCTGTGCAGATACAGCATCAGCGAGGTTTCCAGCTCTCCGGCGTGCCAGATCCTGTCTTCCCATACAGGCGTCTTTAACTCTTTCTTTGCTACACCCTCTCCTTTCTTTATCTGGATTTTGTAAATATCGGTCCCCCTTTCCTTGAATGCTCTCACGATATCATTCATTACTTCAAAATTTCCCTTATGGAACGAAAACAGAATTACTTTTTTTGCTCCCATGGAAATCAGATTCTCGGCCGCTTCCATGCAGTATGCGCAAAGTGCAGGTTTGGAAATCCCTATGGTTCCCTCAAATCCCCTGGCAGACCAGGTCTGCCCGTAAGGAATGCAGGGATAATAATACATATCTTCTTTCTCGCATACAGCTTCTGCAAAATCATGCGCCAGCAAAACATCGGTACCCAGCGGCAAATGGTATCCATGCTCCTCTACCGAACCCAGCAGCAGCAAAATTCCCTCGCTTTGCGGAATCACCTCCGCCGCCTCATCCCAGGTACAGTAAAACAGATTTCTCCTCATATTTTCCGCTGTCAGGCAGGATCAAGAGCCAGCAGATCATCTGCATTCTGCACCTGCATCAGCTTCTCTACCATCTCAGAATCCAACAGCATCATTGCCAGCTGCTCCATGTTTTTCATATGCTCTTCGTGATTTGCAGATGCCAGTACGAAAAACAGCACCGCGTCTTTGTCCGGATTTCCTTCCTCGAAATGAACCGGTTCATTCACATGCATAAAGCTGATGGCTGTACGATTTACGCCAACAGCTCCCTCCTGAGAATGGGGCATTGCGATATTGGGCGTAAACACAATGTACGGACCGTATTTCTTTACACAGGAAATCACGGAATCCACATATGCCTGTTCAATAGAGCCATCGTCCAGCAGCGGCTGGCAGGACGCAGCGACAGCCTCCTCCCAGGTGTCAAATTTGTCATGGAAACACACTCTGTTCTTTTCAACTAATTCCCTTAACAGCATACAGTTTTCCTCCCATAAATTAATGATCGTTTGTGTTCATTTATTATGTTCTATTTTTTGCTTGATCTTATCTTATCATCCTTTTTGATTGATTTCAATGTTTTTATATGATTGTTTCATGATTATACGATTTATTTTATATTTTTTATATATTTTTTATACCTGACCGCCCCTGTTTCGAAGACAAACGGCTGTTTCAACGCCGGATTGCACAAAAAAAGACCGTTCGGACAAGACAGCCCTGCCGGGCGTCTCATCCGAAACGGTCCTTTTTTCATGAACGTTTTATCGTTTTATTCTGCTTTTTTATTCGCTTTAATCATCTCAGTCAGCCGGGGAACGATCTTGTTCAGATCGCCTACCAGACCATAATCCGCCACATCAAAAATCGGAGCAGTTTCGTCCTTGTTAATGGCAATGATCAGATCAGATTCTTCCATGCCGGCCACATGCTGGATGGCGCCGGAGATACCGATAGCAAAGTATACCTGCGGACGAACGGTTTTTCCGGTCTGTCCTACCTGCAGATCTTTGGGCTTCCAGCCGGAATCCACAACCGCACGGGAACAGCTCACCTCGCCGCCAAGAGCCTCCGCCAGGTCTTCCAGGATCTTGAAGTTCTCCGGGCTTCCCACACCGCGGCCGCCGGATACCAGGATCTTTGCATCCATAATATCCACAGTCTCAGTCACGGATTTCACCACGTCCAGAATCTCCACATATTTGTTGTCCGGAGTGAAGCCGGGATTGTACTCTTCCACAACGGCCTTCGCGCCCTCGATACGTTCGATCTTCTGCATAACGCCGGGCCGAACGGTAGCCATCTGCGGACGGTTATTGGGACAAGCGATAGTCGCGATGGTATTTCCGCCGAACGCCGGACGGGTCATCAGAAGCTGATTGTGCTTCTGCTCCTGGCCTTCCTTGGCAACCAGCGGGAAATCACCGATATCAAGCTGGGTGCAGTCAGCGGTCAGACCGGTGGCCACACGGGCGGACACCCTGGGCCCCAGGTCACGGCCGATGGCGGTAGCGCCAACCAGCATGATCTCAGGTTTGTATTTGTTGATAACGGAAGCCAGCGCATGAGTATAGGGCTCCGTTCTGTATTCCTTCAGTTCCGGATCATCTACGACGATCACGCGGTCAGCGCCGTAAGCAGCCAGCTCATCAGCCAGATCCTTTACCCCGCTTCCGATCAGTACGGCTGTAACATCTGTATTCAGGTCTTTCGCCAGATCCTTTGCCTTGCCCAGCAGTTCAAAGCCAATGCTGCTCAGTTTGTTATCCACCTGCTGCGCGAAGACATATACGCCTTTATATTCTTCCAAATTCATCCTTTTTCACCACCTTTATCAAATGATATGTTTTTCCTGCAGTTTTTCCAGAAGGTATGCTGCTCCGGCTTCCGGATCCAGGGTCACCTGCTCTCCGGCGCCCTTTCTGACTTTGTCAGAAGCCTTGGCAATCTTCGTGGGGGAACCTTTCAGTCCGATGTTGGCGTCGTCCAGATCCTTCAGATCCGCTCTGCCCCAGGTGGTGATTTCCGCATCACATGCGTCGAAAATTCCGCCCGGCGTCATGTAGCGCGGCTCGTTCAGCTCAGAAAGAGCTGTGATCAGGCAGGGCATTTTTGCTTTTACAACATGATATCTGTCCTCATACTGGCGCTCTACGATTACGCTGTCGCCTTCGATCTTCAGGTTCTGCGCATAGGAAATAACCGGGATTCCCAGATGCTCTGAAATCTGCGGTCCAACCTGAGCGGTATCGCCGTCGATGGCCTGACGTCCGGTGATGATCAGATCATATTCCAGATTCCTGATTCCCGCTGCCAGTGTCTGGGACGTTGCCCAGGTATCTGCGCCGCCCAGAACGCGGTCTGTAATCAGCACCGCTTTGTCAGCGCCCATGGCCAGCGCCTCGCGCAGCACATCTGTAGCTTTGGGAAGGCCCATGGTGATTACGGTAACTTCTGCGCCGTACTGATCCTTCAGTCTCAGGGCAGCCTCCAGTCCGGCCTTGTCATCCGGATTCATGATTGCAAGCATTGCAGCTCGATTCAATGTACCGTCCGGGTTGAACTGAACTCCGCCCTTGGTATCCGGTACCTGTTTTACACAAACAACTATCTTCACGGTTCGTACCTCCTGTTATTTCAATAAGTTTCCGGAAATTACCATACGCTGAACTTCAGAAGTTCCCTCGTAAATCTCAGTAATCTTCGCGTCACGCATCATACGTTCTACATCGTATTCTCTGATGTAGCCGTAGCCGCCGTGGAGCTGAACAGCCTTAGTGGTCACTTCCATGGCAACCTCTGCCGCATACAGCTTCGCCTGTGCAGCTTCCACGCTGTACACCTTCTGAGTCGCTTTAGCCATGGCAGCCTTGTATACCAGCATCTTGGCAGCTTCTACCTTCGTAGCCATATCCGCCAGCTGGAACTGAGTGTTCTGGAACTGCGCGATGGAGCGTCCGAACTGTTTTCTCTCTTTTACATATTTGATGGTCGTCTCAAGAGCGCCCTCTGCCAGACCCAGCGCCTGAGCGGCGATACCGATACGTCCGCCGTCCAGCGTGTGCATGGCGATATTGAAGCCCTTGCCCTGCTGTCCCAGCAGGTTTTCCTTCGGGATACGGCAGTCCGTAAAGATCAGCTCATATGTAGAGGATCCGCGGATACCCATCTTCTTCTCCTTCGTACCGAAGGTAAATCCGGGCGTTCCCTTTTCCACGATGAAGGAAGAAATCTCTTTCATCTTTCTTCCGCGCTTTTCAATGATTCCGGTAACGGCGATGACGATATAAATATCCGCCTCCTTGCCGTTGGTGATAAAGCACTTGGAACCGTTCAGCACCCACTCATCACCGTCCAGAACAGCCTTGGTCTGCTGTCCCTGGGCATCAGTTCCTGCACCCGGCTCCGTCAGGCCGAAAGCGCCCAGCTTCTCGCCCCGCGCCAGAGCGGGAACGTATTTCTGCTTCTGCTCTTCCGTTCCGTAGGTCAGGATCGGGTCGATGCACAGTGACGTATGAGCGGACACGATAACCGCGGTGGTGCCGCAAACCTTGGCAAGCTCCTCCACGCACATAGCGTAGGTCAGAGGATCACAGCCCTGGCCGCCGTACTCCTTCGGCACCGGAATGCCCAGAAATCCGTATTTTGCCAGCTTTTCTACGGTTGCGCAGGGAAAAACTTCTGTCTCATCCACTTCCTGCGCAAGAGGTTTTACTTCATTCTCCGCAAACTCCCTGAACAGAGTCCGCGCCATTTCATGTTTCTTATCCAATGCGAAATCCATGTCTCTTCCTCCATTATCCCTTACTTGCTGTAATCATAGAAACCGATGCCGGTCTTGCGTCCCAGCTTGCCGCCGCGAACCATCTTTCTCAGCAGCGGATGCGGACGGTATTTGGAATCTCCGGTCTCATTATACAGAACTTCCATGATCGCCAGGCAGATGTCCAGTCCGATCAGATCGCCCAGCTCCAGCGGGCCCATAGGATGATTTGCGCCCAGCTTCATAGCTGCGTCGATGCCTTCCACAGACGCTACTCCGTCTGCATAGATGCCTACAGCTTCATTGATCATGGGAACCAGGATACGGTTTACAACGAAGCCCGCAGCTTCCTCCACCTGTACCGGGGTCTTGCCGATCTCTACAGCGATAGCCTTAATCTTCTCAACCATCTCTTCCGGAGTATTCAGGCCGGCGATCACTTCTACCAGCTTCATAACCGGAGCCGGGTTGAAGAAATGCATGCCGATTACCGGACGGTCCAGTCCCGCGCCGATTTCGGTGATGGACAGGGAAGAGGTGTTGGTAGCGAACATGCAGTCCGCCTTGCAGATATCCTGCAGCTCCTTAAACGTCTGTTTTTTGATCTCCATGTTTTCCAGGGCAGCTTCTACGACCAGATCACAGTCTGTGCAGATGGTTTTTACGCCTGTAGTAATCTTAGCCAGGATAGCGTCTGCAGCAGCCTGATCCATCTTTCCCTTTGCCACTCTCTTCTCAAAACCTTTGGCAATTTTGTTTTTGCCGTTGGCAGCCAGTTCTTCGTTGATGTCGCACAGGCATACCTCATAGCCTTCTGTCTGGGCAAATGCCTGAGCAATTCCGGAACCCATGGTTCCCGCGCCGATAATTCCTACTTTCATGTTCGTTTCCTCCATTTAATTTTTTATATACAGGATTTCTTACTTGTTCAGGAAGGTTTTCTCTTTTCTCTTCTCCAGAAAAGCGCTCATGCCCTCTTTCTGATCGTGGGTCTCAAAGCAGTCGCCGAAGAGCTTCTCTTCGATCACGATTGCCTGATCCATATCCACCTGCAGACCGTCGTTGATGGCCTTCTTGCAGTTGCGCACCGCGATGGGAGCATTTTTGGCGATGCCGGCAGCCATCTTCTTCGCAGCAGGCATCAGCTCCTCCTGGGGATATACGTGGTTCACCAGACCGATGCGGTACGCTTCGTCAGCTTTGATGTTCCTTGCACCGTAGATCATCTCCTTGGCGTATCCCGGGCTCACCAGGCGGGCCAGCCTCTGAGTGCCGCCGAATCCGGGCGTGATGCCAAGTCCCACTTCCGGCTGTCCGAATACCGCGTTCTCCGAGCAGAGACGGATGTCGCAGCTCATGGAGATCTCGCAGCCGCCGCCCAGGGCAAAGCCGTTGATTGCCGCGATCACCGGAACCGGGAAGGTCTCGATCCTTCTGAAAAGGTCATTTCCCTTTTTGCCGAATGCCTCTCCCTCTTCTTTTGTCAGATTGCTCATCTCGCCGATGTCTGCGCCTGCCACAAAGGATTTCTCCCCTGCCCCGGTCAGGATCAGCGCGCGGATCTCGTTCAGATCCACACCGTCCAGAGCCTCATTCAGCTCGTCCAGAACCTGGCTGTTCAGAGCGTTCAGCGCCTTCGGTCTGTTGATAGTCAGAATGCCGACTGCGCCTTCCACTTCATACGTGATGAATTCCATAAGATTTCTCCCTTCTTATATAATATGTATATTTGCATTTCGCAAAGGCAGCCGGCAGAACATCCTTCACCGGAGCTGTTCTGCCGGCGTTCCTGTCCGCCGCTTAGTCGCGTTCTACAATGGTCGCGCAGCCCATGCCGCCGCCGATACACAGCGTTGCCAGGCCTTTCTTCGCGTCTCTCTTGGCCATCTCGTGGAGCAGGGTTACCAGGATACGGCAGCCGGAAGCGCCTACGGGATGTCCCAGAGCGATGGCTCCGCCGTTCACATTTACCTTGCTCATATCGAATTCCAGATCATGAGCGACTGCCAGAGACTGTGCCGCGAATGCCTCATTGGCCTCGATCAGATCCATGTCCGCTACGGTCAGGCCGGTTTTCTCCATAACCTTCTTCGTAGCGGCTACGGGACCAACACCCATGATGGACGGATCAACGCCGCCCAGAGCGCCTGCTACCCAGGTAGCCATCGGGGTCACGCCCAGCTCTTTGGCCTTCTCTTCACTCATAACAACGATGGCAGCGGCGCCGTCGTTGATGCTGGAAGCATTTCCTGCCGTCACCATGCCGTCCTTCTTGAAGGCCGGGCGCAGACGCGCAATGCCTTCTGCAGTCGTTCCCGGACGGGGGCCTTCATCTGTATCAAATACAATCGTTTCTTTTTTCTTTTTCACTTCTACCGGAACGATCTCATCCTTGAATTTTCCGGCCTCAATAGCCGCACAGGCTTTCTGCTGGCTGTTGGCAGAGAACTCGTCCAGCTGCTCTCTGGTCAGGCCCCACTGCTCCGCCACATTCTCCGCAGTGATTCCCATGTGATAATCGTTGAACGCATCCCACAGCGCGTCGTTCACCATGGTGTCAACCATCGGCGCATTTCCCATACGGTAGCCGTAGCGGGCATTCTTAAGGGCATAGGGCGCCATGGACATATTCTCCATTCCTCCGGCTACGACGATATCCGCCTCGCCTGCCTGGATCATGGCAGCCGCCATATTTACACAGTTCAGTCCGGAACCGCAGACAATATTGATGGTCATAGCGGGAACCTCCACCGGCACACCGGCCTTGATGGAAGACTGCCGTGCAACGTTCTGTCCCAGTCCGGCCTGGATTACGCAGCCCATATATACCGCATCAACCTTATCCGCCGGAACACCTGCGCGCTTCAGCGCTTCTTTGATCACAATCGCTCCCAGATCAGCTGCCGGCGTTGTGCTTAAAGAACCTCCCATACTGCCGATTGCCGTACGGCACGCACCAGCTAAAACAACCTTTTTTGCCATGTCTTACCTCCTTCAAACTTCGCTTCATTCATTGTTATAAACCCGCAATAATATGCGGTCCATGCACTTACTATACTCCTGATTTCCCAATATGTCAAATATTTATCAATCATTTTTCAAAAAAATTATCCATTTTAATTTTATTGTGATAATGCCCAATTTTTTATCTCTATTTTTATATAATTTGTATATAACGAATTTTCCGTCTCTTCTATTTCGATATTGACCTGCCTCTGATTCAGTGATAGACTTAGATTGTTAAATAAATAATTATTATGTGAGGTGCGACAAATGAGTAAAAGTTTTGACGATATCATCTCCAAAGCCGGCTCCGGCAAGCTCCAGAAGCTCTCTGTGGCCGTCGCTCAGGATGATGCCGTACTGGAGGCGGTAAAGGTTGCCAAGGAGCGCGGAATCGCCGATGCCATTCTGGTGGGCGATGAGGCTCAGATCCGTGAAATCGCCGCTTCCATCAACATGAATCTGGATGATTTTCAGATCGTAAATGAGCCGGATGTAAATGCCGCTGCTCTCAAGGCCGTGGAACTGGTTCACAACAAGGAAGCCGATATTCTTCTGAAAGGCTATCTGGATACCAAACCCTTCCTGCAGAGCGTTCTGAATAAGGAAGTGGGCCTGCGTACCGGCAAGATGATGTCTCATGTCTGCGTATTTGAGATCGAAGGCATCGACCGTCTGCTGTTCTTCACCGATGTGGCTTTCAACACCTATCCGACGCTGGAGGATAAAGTACATATCATCGAGAACACCGTAGAGGTTGCCCGTGCCTGCGGCATCGAGTGCCCGAAGGTGGCACCTCTGTGCGCCGTTGAGGTGGTAAACCCCAAAATGCCTCCCACCGTGGACGCCCAGGCGCTGACGGAGATGTGCGAACGGGGCGAGATCAAAAACTGCCAGGTATACGGACCCCTCTCCATGGATCTGGCCATCGACGAGGAAGCGGCCCGCCACAAAAAAGTCAGCCATCCGGTGGCCGGACATGCGGACATCCTGCTGTTCCCCAACATCGACGCCGGAAACATTACCTATAAGATTCTGATCCGTACCGCGAAGGTGAAGAACGGCAACGTGCTTCTGGGCGCATCCGCTCCCGTAATCCTCACATCCCGTTCCGATGATGCCGAGACCAAGATCAACTCCATCGCCTTCGCTGCGGTAATTTCCAAATATCTGGTCTAAGGCCGGATACAGGCACAGGACTAAGTATCCGGAAATGCAGAATTTCCGGAAGTATAAAGGAGGTATTTCATCATGGGCTATAAGTTACTGATTATCAATCCGGGTTCCACATCCACAAAGATCGGCATATTCGAGGATGAGACGCTGCTGTTCGAAGAGACGCTGCGCCACTCCACCGAGGAGCTGGCTCCCTACAACCTGATTGTGGAGCAGATGGATTTCCGCAAAAAGCTGATTCTGGATTTTCTGAAAAGCAAAAATTTTGACATCAAGGAGCTGTCGGCTGTCGTGGGCCGGGGCGGTCTGCTGAAACCCATTCCGGGCGGCACCTACGCCACCAGTGAAGCCCTGCTTCACGATCTGCGGATCGGCTTCCAGGGGCAGCACGCTTCCAACCTGGGCGGCCTGCTGGCCAGGGAAATCGCCGAACCGCTGGGAATTCCTTCCTATATTGTAGATCCGGTGGTTGTGGACGAGCTGGAACCGGTGGCCCGTTATTCCGGACTTCCGGAGCTTCCGCGCATCAGTATCTTCCACGCACTGAATCAGAAGGCTGTAGCAAAACGCTACGCAAAAGAAAAAGGCGTTCCCTATGATTCTCTGAATCTGATTGTGGCCCACATGGGCGGCGGCGTTTCCGTAGGCGCGCACAGAGGCGGCAGGGTTATCGATGTCAACAACACGCTGGACGGCGACGGTCCCTTCTCCCCGGAGCGTTCCGGCTCTCTGCCCACCGGCGGGCTGGTGAAAATGTGCTTCTCCGGTAAGTATACCCAGGCAGAGATCGCCAAAAAGCTCAACGGCAAGGGCGGCCTGACGGCTTATCTGGGCACTAACGATATGCGTGAGGTGACGAAAATGGCCTTTGAAGAGGGCAATCAGGAGGCGGAAAATGTATTCCACGCCTTTACCTACCAGGTGGCCAAGGATATCGGCGCCATGGCGGCCGTGCTCTGCGGCAAGGTCGATCAGATCATCCTGACCGGAGGCATCGCCTACGGCGAGCAGGTTGTGAAGGAAATTGAAGAACGCGTCGGCTTCATCAGCGGCATCACCGTATACGCCGGCGAGGACGAGCTGCTGGCTCTGGCCCAGGGCGGCCTGCGCGTACTTCGCGGAGAAGAAAAGGCACTGGACTATTAAAAGCAGACGCAAAGGGGCAGACCCTGCACAGACAGAAAAACTCATTCAGGGAGTATCCGGTCACAGGCCGGCGCTCCCTGAAATTTTTTCAGCTTTTTCTCTTCTGAGACTGTCCCTCTGCCCTCTTGACGGCTATGGGAGAATATGATACCCTTTGGTTAGTTGAAGCTAATGCAAGGAGGCGTTTATGATTAAATATACGTTAGAAGTAGACGGAATGCAGTGCGGCATGTGTGAAGCCCACGTAAATGACACCATACGGAAGAATTTTCCCATCAAAAAAGTCCAGTCATCTCATTCCCGCCATCAGACAGTTATTATTACTGAGACTCCCCTGGATGAACAGAAGCTCCAGGCTGTCATCAATGCTACCGGTTATGCCGTTGTATCTGTGACCAGCGCCCCCTATGAGAAAAGGAAGCTGTTTGGCAGGAAAAAATGACCTTTTGTTCGAAGAGCGGAAAGAGCCGACCACAGCCACTTTGGCATGCAGTCGGCCCTTTCCGCCTCTCTTCTGCTGTTTTATAAACACATTTACAGGTTTTCCTTCAGGAAATTTCCCACCGCCTCAATGGCATCATCCTCATCGTCGCCTTCTGCGGTGATTTCTATTTCTGTCCCACATTTAATCCCCATACTCATAAGAGACAGCAGCTTTGTAAGATCCGCATGTTTTCCATTACAGCTGATGGTGATCTTAGAAGAAAATTTTTTTGCCTCCTTTACCAGCATTCCTGCCGGTCTTGCATGGATTCCCACTTCATCCCGAATGACATACTTCATCGTTTTCATTTTAAGCACCACTCCTTTTCTGCCACTGTATCACAGCTGCTGTCAGCGTCTATAAAGAACCATCGCCTCATAAGGGCGAAGACGCACTGTCTTTTCATACCTGGGATTACCGTAATTGCTCAACAGACACTCACAGCCATTCAGCTCAGCCTCCGGCATCCACTCCAGCTCACATCCGTAAAAATTACAGATTACCACCAGGCAGGCGCCCTGATAGCGGCGCTCATAAGCCAGAACCTGAGGATGGCGTTCGGCCAGCGGAACAAAATCACCCTTCGCAATTACCGGATATTCCTTCCGGAGCCGGATCAGCTTCTGATAATAATGGAAAACAGAATCAGGATCCTTCATCTGCTGCTCCGCATTGATTCTGCTGCAGTTGGGATTCACAGAGATCCATGGCGTCCCTTCCGT
>DVJR01000012.1 GCA_018716575.1 Candidatus Scatomonas merdavium
AGTATACGGAGGATCTGCGAAATGCCGGCGTCCGGCTGCTGGATAACGACCGGCAAACGCTGAGGCTGAAGGGAATCCCGGTGACAGTCTGGGGATTTACCATGGACCGCTGGTATTACGACCGCTGGAAAGGGCGGATTCTGCCGGCGGAAGAGATAGAGAAGGCTTTCGGCGGGCAGAAGCCCGGCGAAAGAGAAGTTTCCATACTGTTGGCTCACAATCCCGCACAGATGAACGCCTATTTTCAGTGGGGGGCAGATGTGACCCTGTGCGGCCATTATCATGGAGGCGTTTTGAGATTTGGAGAACACAGGGGGCTTGTCAGCCCGGACTTCCGCCTGCTTCCCAGGGCGCACGGCCTTTTTCGGAAAAATGGAAAGAGTGTGATCATCGGCGCCGGGCTGGGAGAACATACGATACCAGTCCGGATACACAATCCCAGGGAACTGGTAATACTGGAGCTTACCGTAAGGGGAAAAGGAGATACCACTATGGCCATGCGGCCAATATTAAGGAAAGGGACGGATGCGTGATGGCAATTCCGGTAAAGCTTCCGGTGTTTGAAGGGCCGCTGGATCTCCTTCTGCACCTGATAGAGAAGAACAAAATTGACATTTACGATATTCCCATCGCGGAGGTCACGGATCAGTATCTGGACTATATCCGGCAGATGGATCATGAGGATATGGATGTGACCAGTGAATTTATGGTTATGGCGGCAACATTGATCGATATCAAATGCCGGATGCTGCTGCCGCGCGAAGTCAGCGAGGAAGGGGAGGAGGAAGATCCCCGGGAGGAGCTGGTACAGCAGCTTCTGGAATATAAGAAATACAAATATATGGCCAGCGAGCTCAGAGAATATATGGAAGAGGCCGGCAATTCTGTCTGCCGGAAGCAGCAGCTCCCGGAAAGCGTCCTGTCCTACCGTCCTCCGGTAGATGTGGAAGAATTGCTGGACGGCATGACGCTGGACCGGCTTCATGAGATTTTCCGGTCCGTCCTGCGCCGGCAGGAGGATAAAATTGATCCGATCCGAAGCCGGTTCGGCCATATTGAGAAAGAAGAGGTATCTCTTCCGGACAAGATGACCTTCGTGGAGCGGTTTGCCGTAAAGGAAAGAAAATTCTCTTTCCGGCGGCTGCTGGAGGGACAGCGGGGAAAGGTACAGGTGATCGTCACGTTTCTGGCTGTTCTGGAGCTGATGAAAACCGGGAAAATACAGATTTCACAAAAGGAAATCTTCGGGGATATTCTGATTGAATCTCTGGAGCCGGAGGATACGGTGGTAGAGCCGTATGTGGAAGAAGGGAAAGAAGGGACATGATGGAGCACAGAGAAAAAACGCCGGAGGCAGCCGTAGAAGCAATTTTATTTGCCATGGGAGAATCCGTGGAGCTTTCCAGGATTGCGTCTGCCATCGGAAAAGAACCGGAGGAGACAAGGGAGCTTCTTCAGAATATGAAGGAGCGGTATGAGCAGGAGGACAGAGGCATCCGGCTCATAGAGCTGGAAGGAGCCTTTCAGCTCTGTACCAAGCAGGAATACTACGACTGCCTGACAGCTGTGGCCGCACAGCCGAAGAAAGCGGTTCTGACAGATGTCATGCTGGAGACGCTGTCCATCATCGCCTACAAGCAGCCGGTGACGAAGGCGGAAATTGAGAAAATCCGCGGAGTAAAATGCGACCATGCGGTCAACAGGCTGATCGAATACGATCTGGTACAGGAGCTGGGGCGTCTGGATGCGCCGGGAAGACCCATTCTGTTTGGTACTACAGAGGAGTTTTTGCGGTGTTTCGGCGTGGATTCTACGGAGCACCTGCCGGAAATAAATCCGGTGAAGCTGGAGGATTTCAAGGCTGAGGCGGAAGCAGAGATTGAAGTGGAAATCTGAAAACAGGGGGAGGTAAGTGATGATTCACTTAAGACATGTGAGCAAAATATACGGGAGTATGGGCCGGAAGGCCGTGGATGATCTGAACTGGGATGTGGAGGATGGAAAAATCACCGGCTTTATCGGGCCCAACGGAGCAGGGAAAACTACCACACTGAAGATGATTACCGGTATCCTGGCACCCACGGAGGGAGAGATTCTGATTAACGGAAAGAATATCGTGAGCAGCCCTCTGGAAGCCAAGCTTCAGTTTGGCTTTGTGGCGGACAGTCCTGATGCGTTTCTGCGGATCAGGGGCATCGAATATCTGAACTTTATGGCTGATATCTACGGCGTAGGCTCCCGGGAGAGGGAGGAATTCATTCAGAAGACGGCGGCCCGCTTCGAGATGGAGGATGTGCTGGGCAGCCGGATTCAGAGCTATTCCCACGGTATGCGCCAGAAAATCATGGTCATGGGAGCGCTGATTCATAATCCTTCTGTCTGGATTCTGGACGAGCCCCTTACGGGTCTTGATCCCCGTTCTGCCTTTGAATTGAAGGAAATGATGAGGGAGCATGCCGACGCGGGCAATTCTGTACTGTTTTCTACTCATGTGCTGGAGGTGGCAGAAAAGCTCTGCGACCAGATCGGCATCATCAATCATGGCAGACAGGTGTACCTGGGCACTCTGGATGCTTTAAAGGAGCAGTATCCCGGCCAGACGCTGGAAAATATTTTCCTGGAGATTACCAGCCATGCGTAATCTGTTTCGGCTGACCCGTTTTCTTCTGAAAAATGGCCAGGGAAGAAGTCAGAGTGAAAACGGTGAGAAAAAGCGTATGGCCCTTTATATTCTGCTGGCGGTCTGCTTTCTGCCGGTGGCGGGCCTTTTATTTGCGGCAGGACAGGAAATGTATCGCCTGCTGCATCCCGTCGGAATGGAAGCTGCATTGATTGAAGTGATTTGTATTGTCGGTGCGCTGACCTTTTTTCTCTTCGGGCTTGCATCGGTACTCAGCGTATTTTATCTGTCTGCGGATGTGACTATGCTGCTGCCTCTGCCCTTGCGCCCTGCGGAGATCGTGGGAGCAAAATGGCTGATCTGCCTGCTGCAGGAATATCTTCTGGTGCTTTTTGTCTTTCTGCCGCTGCTGGCCGGATACGGATTTGCCGGACAGATGGGAGCCGGGTACTGGATTTTGGCAGCCTTGGGGTGCGCTGCCCTCCCGGCAGTGCCGCTGATTTACGGAGCCGTCCTGACCATGCTGATTATGCGGGTTTTTAAAAATATACGGAATAAGGATTTTCTGAGCTATCTCGGCCTTATTTTGGCGCTGGTGCTGGCTGTAGGCGCGCAGTTTCTGGCGCGCGGAATGGAAAATGTTCAGGCAGAATCCGTCGTCGGATTTCTGGAGGGACAGGAAGGGCTGTTTCATATTCTGTACCGGATATTTCCCAGTTTTACGTTTCTGTCCAGAGGGATCGGATATGCTTCGCTGCCGGATATGCTGCTGTTTTATGTGACAACCTTGGCTTTTCTGGCGGTGTTCCTTCTGATTGCTCAGAAGATTTATCTTCCCGCAGCTCTGGGTATGAGCGAAGCGGCAGGCAGCAAAAAAAAGCTGACGGATGCCCAGGTACAGAAGGAGCTTAAGCGAAAGGATCCCATAAAGGCCTATCGGCGGATTGAGTGGAAAAAACTGTGCCGCACGCCGGTCTATTTTATGAACTGCGTGCTGATGGCTCTGATCTGGCCGGTTCTGTGCCTGGCGATCATACTCTTCAGCGTGTTTCAGAGCGCGGGAGACAACGAATTTCAGGAGCTGATGCGGCTTCTGAGTGACGGAGGACTTCAGGCAGGCAGCCTGCTGCGGGGCGATTTCCCGGTAGCTGTGGCGGTTCTGGTCGTGGGCTGCGCTGTCGCGTTTTTCTCCTTGTTTTGCCAGATTTCTTCTACAGCCATTTCACGTCAGGGAAAAAATTTCATTTTTATGAAATTTATCCCTCTTTCCTATGAAGAGCAGATCCGGGGGCTGGTGTCCTGCGGCATTCGTGTGGGAACACTGGGAATTTTGCCCCTGGTACTGATACTGAACGCAGGCGCGGTGTTTTTCGGACTGCATCCTGTGACCCTTGTATACAGCACGGCTATTGTGGTACTTTTTGTCCATATGGTCAATTACCAGCAGCTGTATATGGATATCTGCCATCCTAAGCTGGAATGGGATACGGAAACAGCTGCTGTCAAGCAGAATTACAGGGCAATGCTGTCAATGGTTATCAATCTGCTGATTGGCGGCGCGCTGATCGGATTAGGATTTCTGTTGTACCGGAATCTGTCGGTAAATATTCATCTGCTGACAGTTCTTCTGATATTGGTTCTGACGGCGCTGACTGTCTGGATGCGCCATTTGCTTTTTTCCTCGGGCACGAGGGTCCTGGAGAAACTGGAGTAGTGCCGGAGAAAGCAGGGCCGGAGAGGGCATACGTTTGCCTTTTCCGGCATTTCTCATCCCGTGAAAGCATAGATTATAGAAAATGTCTGTCCATTCTGAGTCAGAAATACTCTGTCTGGCATAAAAAGCGCGCCGGATGGGAAAAGTTTACCGGGAGTATTGTATGTTTTGGAATGGAGAGGAGGAACCGGGGTGAAATTTGAAAAGCTTATCTGCGCCATAGCCGTGATCGTGGCACTGGTTTTCGGAAACGTTCCGGCTGTCCGGGCGGAGGGAGAATTCGACGGCAGCAGCCTGTATGCAGCTTCCGCATGTCTGATGGACGGCGATTCCGGAAGGGTGCTGTTCGGCAAGGAAGCTGATACGCCGTTCCCCATGGCCAGCACCACAAAGATTATGACCTGTATTCTGGCACTGGAGATGACGGAGGATCCGTATTCTGTCATAGTAACTGCTTCTGACAATGCGGCGGCGCAGCCGGCGGTTCATCTGGGCGTACATGAAGGACAGCAGTTTTATCTGCAGGACCTTCTCTATGCTCTGATGCTGGAATCTTATAATGATGCGGCGGTGATGATCGCAGAGGCAATCGGCGGATCAGTAGAAGGCTTTGCGGCGCTGATGAATGAGAAGGCGGCGGAGATCGGCTGTGCGGATACCCATTATGTGACGCCCAACGGCCTGGACGGAGCTGACGAGGGTGGTTCTCATCATACCACGGCATCGGATCTGGCGCTGGTTATGCGGTACTGCATCCGCCAGTCTCCAAAGGCGGCGGCCTTTCTGGAGATTACGCAGACGCCGTCCCACAGCTTCTGGGATCTGGAACAGACGGGCATATATGACTGCACAAATCATAATGCGTTTCTGACCATGATGGACGGAGCGCTGTCAGGCAAGACAGGATTTACGTCTCAGGCCGGCTACTGCTATGTGGGAGCGCTGCAGCAGGGTGACAGATGCTTTATCGTGGCCCTTCTGGCATGCGGATGGCCGAATAACCGGGATTATAAATGGGCAGATACCCGCAAGCTGATGGAGTATGGCCTGGAAAATTATGAATACCGGGATGTGTTTGACAGCAGTGCGGGGCAGGTGGTGCTTCCTGTGAAGAATGGCCGTTATGAAGGCTATCCGGCATCAGGCACTGCAAAGGCGGCAGTGAGTCCGGTGCTTTATTCAGGAGAAGCGCATCTGAATGTGCTGCTGCGTCAGGATGAAGTAGTGGAAGTACGTGCGGAACTGCCGGATTCGCTGGAAGCGCCGGTATATGAGGGCGACGCGGCGGGAAAGGTGGAATACGTGCTGAACGGAGAGGTACTGGCTTCCTATCCCGTCTGCGTGCAGGAGACCGTGGAGAAGATTGATTATCTCTGGTGCCTGGAGCGGATGTGGCAGTGGTACTGCGGAAAAGCATGATTTGAATGGAGAAACAGAAATGATAAAGATGTTTAAACGGATGAAAAAGAACTGGGGCTGGCTGGCTGTAATTTTCTGCCTGCTTCTGGTGCAGGCGTTCTGCGACCTGTCCCTGCCGGAGTATACGTCGCGGATTGTGGATACCGGAATCCAGCAGGGCGGCGTGGAGGATGCAGTGCCGGATCGGATCCGGGAAGAAGCCTTTGACGGCCTTCTGCGCCTTATGGCGGCAGAGGATCGCGAAAAGGCAGAGGCAGCCTATTCGCTGGAGGATGGTCTGTATGTGAGAAAGGAGCTGACCGGTGAAGAGAGGGAGGAGTTAAATGCTCCATTTGGAAAGGCCATGGTCGCGGAAGCCGGGCTGGCGGAGCAGGGCGTGGACGTGCTGCAGCTTTCCCAGGCGCAGCTCCAGGCGATGCTGCCGGGTGTTTTGGAGCAGGTGGAGGCCATATCGGACAGCATCGTTACTCAGGCGGCTGTTGCCTGGGTGCAGGATGAATACGCAGCCCAGGGGCGGAATGTGGATCAGATGCAGACAGACTATGTGCTGCAGTCCGGACTGCAGATGCTGGGCCTGGCAGGAATTTCCATGCTGGCGGCTATTCTTGTGACATTTCTGTCCAGCCGTGTGTCGGCTGCGCTGGGCAGGGATCTGCGGAACCAGGTGTACCGGAAAGTGCTGTCTTTTTCCAGCGGGGAGATGAACCACTTTTCCACAGCCTCGCTGATTACCCGGAGCACCAATGATATCCAGCAGATTCAGCTGGTGATGACCCTTCTGTTCCGGATCGTACTGTACGCGCCTATCCTGGGAGCAGGCGGGATCTTAAAGGTTCTGGAGACAAAATCGACAATGACCTGGGTACTGGCGCTGGGGGTGGCCGTAATCTTTGCTGTTATGGCGTTTTTGTTTGCGGTAGCCATGCCCCGCTTCAAAAAGCTTCAGACCCTGGTGGATAAAATCAATCTGGTGACTCGGGAAATCCTGACAGGCATTATGGTCATACGGGCTTTTTCCACGGAGAAGCATGAAGAGGAGCGTTTCGAGGAGGCTAACAGAAATCTGACGCGGACGAACCTGTTTGTAAATCGCTGTATGACCTTTATGATGCCGGTGATGATGCTGATTATGAACGGGCTGACTGTGCTGATTGTCTATACGGGCGCCCGCGGCGTTGATGAGGGCGCAGTGCAGGTGGGCAGTATGATGGCCTTTATCCAGTATACGATGCAGATTATTATGGCATTTCTGATGATTGCCATGGTGGCTGTATTCATGCCGAGAGCCAGCGTTTCTGCCAGCCGTGTCAATGAGGTGCTGGAGACAGAGCCGTCGATCCGGAATCCGGAGAGTGCGGAGACGCCGGATCCGGAGAGAAGAGGAGAACTGGAATTTCGCAGTGTTTCTTTTGCATATCCGGGAGCGGAGGAGGATGTGCTGACGGATGTGAGCTTTACCGCCCGCAGGGGCGAGACGGTGGCCTTTATCGGCAGCACGGGAAGTGGTAAGAGTACACTGGTCAATCTGATTCCGCGGTTCTTCGATGTATCAAAGGGAGAAATTCTGCTGGACGGTGTGGACATCCGCCGTATGGACCTGAAGGATCTCCGGAGCCGGCTGGGATACGTGCCTCAGAAAGCGGTACTTTTTTCCGGAACTATCGATTCCAACCTGCGGTACGGCAGGGAGGATGCGCCGGAGGAGGAGATACGGAAAGCAGTGGAGATCGCCCAGGCCGCAGACTTCGTTGATGAGAAGCCGGAGGGGATCGCTTCGGCCATCGCCCAGGGCGGCTCCAATGTGTCCGGGGGACAGAAGCAGAGGCTGTCCATCGCCCGGGCTGTGGTGAAGCAGCCGGAAATATATATTTTTGACGACAGCTTTTCGGCTCTGGATTTTCAGACGGATGCCAGGCTGCGGAAGGCCCTGAAGAGGGAGACTGCCGACGCCACCAGCCTGATCGTGGCCCAGAGGGTCAGCACTATTTTACATGCTGACCGGATTCTGGTGCTGGATGAGGGCCGGGTGGTCGGCCAGGGTACTCATAAGGAACTGCTGGAGAGCTGCGAGGTATACCGGCAGATCGCCAGGTCTCAGCTTTCAGAGGAGGAATTAGGAGCATGAGTGAACGACATACGAGACACCACGGTCCGGGGAGAGGCATGGGAGAGGCAGAGAAGCCGAAGGACTTCCGGAAAGCGATAAAAAAGATCTTTACCTATATGAAGAGGTACAGGCTCCGGCTGGGCGTCATGTTTCTCTGCGCCATCGCCGGAACAGTGTTTGCCATCCTCGGGCCGAAGATTCTGGGCAGCGCCACTACGGAGCTGTTTAACGGCCTGGTGGCCAAGGTACAGGGAACGGGCGGCATCGATTTCGCCCGGATCGGCCAGATTCTCCTGAGTGTTATGGGTCTGTATCTGGTCAGCGCCCTGTTTTCCATGGTGCAGGGGTGGGTGATGACCGGAATTTCCAACGATGTCAGCTATAATCTCAGGAAAGAAATATCCGGGAAAATTAACAGAATTCCTCTGAAATATTTTGAAAGCCGTCCCTACGGAGAAGTGCTGTCGCGGGTAACCAATGACGTGGATACGCTGCAGATGGGGCTGAATCAGAGTATTACCCAGCTGATCACATCGGTGACAACCATGGTTGGCGTGCTGGTTATGATGTTTACCATCAATGTGTGGATGACGCTCTGTGCGCTGATTATTCTGCCTGTGGCCATGGGAATCATCGGTCAGGTTATGAAGCATTCTCAGAAGTTCTTCCGGGGCCAGCAGAAATACCTGGGCGAAGTAAACGGCCAGGTGGAGGAGATCTATGCCGGTCAGCATGTGGTGAAGGCGTTTAACCGGGAAGAGGAAGTGATCACAGAATTTGAAAGGGCCAACCAGAAGCTTTATGAAACCGGATGGAAATCTCAGTTTTTTTCCGGCATCATGATGCCGGTCATGCAGTTTGTGGGAAATCTGGGTTACGTGATGGTGGCCCTGCTGGGGGGCTTTCTGGTGATCCGGAACGCTATAGAAGTAGGTGATATCCAGTCCTTTTTCCAGTATATCAGAAACTTTACCCAGCCCATCCAGCAGATCGCTCAGGTGACGAATCTGCTCCAGTCATCAGCCGCGGCTTCCGAGAGGGTATTCGAATTCCTGGAGGAGCCGGAAGAAGTTCAGACGGCGGAGAATCCCGTGAGCCCGGAGGGACTGTCCGGAAATGTGGAATTCGACCATGTGAGCTTCGGCTACAATCCGGAGCAGCTGATCATCCATGATTTTTCCGCGAAAGTCAGAGAGGGCCAGAAGATCGCCATCGTTGGTCCCACAGGCGCGGGCAAAACTACCATGGTCAAGCTGCTGATGCGGTTCTACGATGTAAACGGCGGCGCCATCCGGGTGGACGGCCATGATATCCGGGATTTCAACAGAAGTGATCTGCGCTCTCTGTTTGGAATGGTGCTGCAGGATACCTGGCTTTATAACGGGACCATTATGGAAAATATCCGCTACGGCAGGCTGGACGCTACCGATGAGGAAGTCATCGCGGCGGCGAAGGCGGCCCATGCTCACAAGTTCATCATGCAGCAGCCGGAGGGCTACCAGACCCTGTTAAATGAGGAGACCAGCAATATTTCCCAGGGGCAGAAGCAGCTTCTGACCATCGCCCGTGCGATTCTGGCGGATAACAGGATTCTGATTCTGGATGAAGCCACTTCGTCCGTGGACACCAGAACGGAAATCCTGATTCAGAAAGCCATGGACGCCCTGATGAAAGGGCGCACCAGCTTTATCATTGCTCATCGCCTCTCCACTATCCGGGATGCGGATATGATTCTGGTGATGAATGAAGGCGATATTATTGAACAGGGCGATCATAATACTCTGATGGCCCGGGGCGGCTTTTATGCGGAGCTCTATAACAGTCAGTTTGAAAAAGTAACAGCATAGAGGATTTTTCAGAACTGTAAGCCGGCACAGCTTCAGAGCTTTTTCAGCAGCCTGGCGGGTACGCCGCCTGCGAGAGTGTACGCTTTTACATCCCTGGTTACCACGGCTCCTGCGGCTACTATGGCGCCGTCGCCTATTGTTACGCCGGGCAGGATGACGGCGCCCGCGCCGATCCATACATTATTGCCGATATGGATGGGCGAGGGCGTCATGCTCTTTCGGGTATCCGGGTTCAGGTCGTGGTTCAGAGTCGCGAGAACTACGTTGTGGCCGATAAGGGAACCATCTCCGATAGTGATTCCGCCCTGGTCCTGGAATTTGCATCCCATATTGATGAATACATTTTTGCCGACGGTGATATTTTTTCCGCAGTCTGTGTAGAATGGCGGAAACATGCCGAAGCTTCTGTCTACCGGCTTTCCGATGATGCGTGAGAAAATCTCGCGGATCTCTTCCGGAGTATGGTAGGAGCCGTTCAGCTCAGCGGTTAAACGCAGCGCCTCCTGAGACACCTGATGCATGTACTGATGTACCGGGGAGTCTGCCGTTATATGAGCTCCGGAGTTCAGTATTTCCAGATATTTTTCTAGATTCATAATCGTTCACCTCTGTTTTTATTCAGTTCTTTTCAGCCCCATTGTATAAAAAAGAAAACTATGTGACAAATATTTTTTAATTATGGATACTCATAAGAATAAGTAATTCAGAGACAATGCCGTAAAGCATTGACATATAAACGAAGTGGAATATAATTGATATATCAACAGTTGATGTGTCAAGTATTTTTGAGGTGAGAATATGAAAGATTCCTTTTACATGCTGCTGTATCGTGTGTTTCATGCCAAGCGCAGTTATCTGCACGCGCGCCGTGACGGCACCGGTCTGGGGACAGGGCAGCCCAAGCTTCTGGTTTATCTGAAGGATCATGAGGCGTGTAACCAGAAGGAATTAGCGGAATATTTTGAAATAGATCCGTCTGCCGTATCGCGTATGCTGCGGGCTATGGAAAAAAACGGATTTGTGATTCGCAGGACGGATCCGGAGAGCCGGAGGAGCGACAGGGTAACGCTCACGGAAAAAGGCGGCGATTATGCTGAAATCTGGCGTGCGAATTACCGGAAGCTGGAGAAAACCATATTAAAAGGGTTCTCGCCGGAGGAGGCAGAACAGTTTGCCGGTTATCTGCTTCGGGCGTATAAAAATTTTCAGTCGGAAGGGGGAGGCGGTCATGCGTGATATACGGCGGCTGATAAGCTATCTTGGGCCATACAGAAAGGATATGGTGCTTGGAGCGCTGTTTATTATTGTGGAAAGCTTTTTTGAACTGGTTATTCCGGTTTTGATTGCCGATCTGATCGATGTGGGAGTGATCGGACGTGATGTGGATTATATCTTTCAGAAGGGAATACAGATGGGTATCTGCGCGCTGCTGGCGCTGATAACAGGGCTTTTGTATGCCCGTTTTGCGGCAAGAGCGGCTTACGGCTGGGGAGCAAAGATACGGGAGGCGGAATATGAGCGGATGCAGAAATATGCCTTTGCCAATCTGGATCATTTCGAAACCTCTTCGCTGATTACCAGAATGACCACGGATGTCACAGTGCTGCAGAATGCTGTAAATGGCGGCTTTCGCCCTCTGGTCCGGGGCCCCGTCATGCTGATTATGGGAGTAGCCCTGTCCTTCTGGATGAATGCCCGGCTGGCGCTGATCTTTGTGGTGTGCGCACCGGTGCTGGGGATTATTCTTTTTTTCATAGTTCGGAAGGTAGCTCCCATGTACGGCCGGCTTCAGCGGGTGGTAGATCGGCTGAACAACACCGTGCAGGAAGGGTTAACGGCTATCCGTGCAGTTAAGGCATTTGTACGGGGCAGCTATGAAGAGGAAAAATTCCAGTGTGTTAATCAGGAGCTGACTGACACCAGCCGGCGCACGTTTCATTTTGCTGTCATGAATCTTCCGGCATTTCAGCTGATCATGTATGTGGCGATTGTTCTGATACTCTGGTTTGGGGGTAATATGATCCTGAGCTCTTCTATGCAGGTGGGAGAGCTTACCGGTTTTTTAAGCTATGTCATGCAGGTGATGAATTCTCTGATGATGATTGCTAATGTCTTTCTGCTTCTGACTCGTTCTCTCGCCAGCGCCCGCAGGATCAGTGAGGTTCTGGATGAGCGTCTGGTGCTGACTTCTCCGGAGCATGCCGAGAAAAAAGTACCAAACGGAAGTATTGATTTCGAGAATGTTTCTTTTAAATACCGGGAGGACGCGAAGGAATATGCGCTGTCCGGAGTGAGCCTTCATTTTCAGGCAGGTAAAACGGTGGGGATACTGGGCGGTACCGGAGCGGCCAAGACAACGCTGGTACAGCTGATTCCCAGGCTGTATGATGCAACGGAAGGAAGCGTACGTGTGGGCGGCCGGGATGTACGGGAATATGATCTGCGGGCGCTGCGGGATGCTGTGGGCATGATCCTGCAGAAAAATGTGCTGTTCTCCGGAACAGTTCGGGATAATCTGAAATGGGGAGCGCCTGACGCTGATGATGAAACTCTGTGGAAAGCCTGTCGGATGGCCTGTGCTGATGAATTTCTGGAGAGGCTGCCAAAGGGACTGGATACGGACCTGGGTCAGGGTGCAAACAATATATCAGGTGGTCAGAAACAGCGGCTGTGCATCGCAAGAGCTCTTTTAAAGAAGCCGAAGATACTGATTTTTGACGATTCCACCAGCGCTGTTGATACAGCTACGGAAGGAAAGATACGAAACGCGCTGGCGGAGCTTTCGGATGTGACGAAAATCATCATAGCCCAGAGGATTACATCGATTATGAATACCGATCAGATTGTGATACTGGACGACGGGCGTGTTCATGCAGTCGGAACCCATAAGGAATTGCTGGCGGCAGATTCGATCTATCAGGAAATCTACAGATCGCAGATGAAAGGAGAGGACGAATATGGCGAGACCGGTGACAGGTAAAAAGCCACAAAATTTACGGAATACAGTGAAAATGCTGCTGTCCTACATGGGCCGCCAT
>DVJR01000157.1 GCA_018716575.1 Candidatus Scatomonas merdavium
TACGGTGTTCTGAAGAACAATCTGCTGTACGCCATGATCTTTGTCATGCTTCTGCGCTGCGATTTCCGGAAGCTGGCGAAGCTGGGCGGACGTATGATCGCGATTTTCCTGGGCTGCTCCCTGACGCTGGCCATCGGTTTCTTAATTGGATATCCGCTCTTTATGGGCGCGCTGGGCGGCGGAGAGAAGACCTGGGCGGCAGTAGCGGCTCTGTATGCTTCCTGGGTAGGAGGTTCCGCGAACATGGCTGCCATGATGGAGGCGCTTCCGGTGGATTCAGGAGCTTACAGCTGTGCTCTGGCTCTGGATACGGTGTGCTATTCCGTATGGATTGCCCTCCTGCTCTTTGCGGTGCGTTACGCTTCCAAGTGGAATAAGGCTGTAAAGGCAGATACCTCCAAGCTGGACGCAGTGGCTGCCGCTGCCAACGCTGAGGTGGAGAAGGATAAGAAAAAGAAAGCTACTTCCGGCGACTGGATTTTCCTGATTGGTCTTTCCCTTCTGGTATCCGCCCTGTCTCAGATGGTAGGAGGCGCTATGGCCACCGGTTTGGACAACATCGGTCTGTCCATGTTTGACACAGGCACCTGTACGACTGTTTTCGTGACAATCCTCGGACTGATCTGCGCGTTGTCGCCTCTTGGAAAGCTTCCGGCGGTAGAAGAGCTGTCCAATATTTACCTGTATGCAGTCGTATCTCTGCTGGCGTCTACCGCAAGCCTGACGGATCTGGTGTCCGCTCCTATGTGGGTCGTATACGGCGTATTTATTCTGGTGATTCATGTGGTGCTGATGTTTGTTCTGTCCAAGGTATTCCACTGGGATCTGTGCATGGTTTCCACGGCTTCCCTGGCCAATATCGGCGGTTCCGCTTCCGCTCCGATCGTGGCTACAGCCTATGACGCATCCTTTGCCGGCATCGGCGTACTGATGGGAGTGCTTGGCGCGGCCATAGGCAACTTCTGTGGATTGGGAATGGGCGGACTATTGCAGATATTCCTGTGACGTCCGCTGTGTGAAAAACGTGTTTGAATTAAGGTCCAGATTTACAGGCCCCGCCCCGGTTTCCGGGACGGGGCCCGGGATTATCCCGGTTTGGCTCCGGAAGGGAGACGTCCGGAGAACAGGGAGGAAATGCTTTGAATATCAATGAAAATTTTCGATATCTTCATATGGGGCTTCCGGAGGATATTCTGCGCCGAAAGCTTACCGGTGATTTTGAGGGAGCGGTAAGGCTGATTGACAGACGCCTGCAGAGTCCGGAGACGCCGGAAGTGCTCCGGCGCTGTCTGACGGCGGAGCGGGAGATGATTCTCCGGCTGCCGGGAGACTATCCTTTTACCAGAGAGCAGGCTCTGGCCCGGGCCCGGGAGAAGATTCCGGATTTTACTGAAGAAGAGTTTGATGAACGGGTGGATTCCGGCAAAATCGGCTGGATTTATCAAAAGGGAGAGATGCGCTTTTTCGACCGCTTTTTTGAAACGCTCTGCAAGACGGAGCCGGGCTTCGCGGAGCGGGCCGGGGTGGTTATGCGGGGTGTGGAAAGCGCGGGAAAGGAGTCTCCCGAGACGGGAGAGCTGAAGCGCTGTATCCGGAAGATGAAGGAAGAGGGCGGCGCAGGCCGCCGGATCTGTGTGCAGGCTTCGCTCCGAATAAAGGAGGAGCTGTTTGTCCCCGGCATGAAGATCCGGGCCCATCTGCCGGTTCCCGCAGAGTGTCCGGAGCAGACGGAGATTACGTTTGAAGAGCTTACGCCGGGCGGAAGGATTGCGCCGGGAGACGCGCTTCAGCGGACGGTCTGCTGGGAAGAAGAGATGCAGGAGAACCATGCGTTTACAGTCCGGTATTCCTACGTCCGGAGAGCTGCATATCAGGATACGGAGCAGATGAAGGGAGAGGGGCCCCAGCCTGATTTTTATACGCAGGAGGAAGCGCCCCATATTCTGTTTACTCCCTATATCCGGGAACTGGCTGCCCGGCTGACGGAAAGGGAGACAGATCCGCTGGAAAAGGCCCGGAGATTTTATGATTTTATCACGCTGCATATGACTTATACTTATATGCCTTCGTATTTCAGCCTGGAAAATATTGCGGAAAACTGTGCCCGCAGTTTTACCGGAGACTGCGGAGTGTTCGCGCTTCTGTTTCTGACGCTGTGCCGGTGCGCCGGCATTCCTGCCCGCTGGCAGAGCGGCCTTACCGCAGAGCCGGATTTCTGCGGGGCTCACGACTGGGTCCAGTTCTATGTGGCGCCTTACGGCTGGCTGTACGCGGATACGTCGTACGGGATTGCGGCAGTGCGGGCGGGAGACGAGGAGAGAAGAAAGTTTTATTTCGGAAATATCGATCCCTTCCGCATGACCGCGAATCAGGCATTCCAGGCACCGTTTACGGTGGAAAAGCAGCACTGGAGAGCTGACCCCTACGACAATCAGGTAGGTGAGATGGAGACGGAAGAACGGGGCCTGAGATATGAAGAATTTGAGCGCAGCAAGCAGGTGCTGG
>DVJR01000013.1 GCA_018716575.1 Candidatus Scatomonas merdavium
TGGACATTTGAGGCGCTGGAAGCACATTACAATACCCTGGTACGATATTTGAATCTGAAGAATATGGGAACTGTGCTGGGATATGGCTGCGGAACGCCGTCCATGACGAAGCGTTCGGGCTATCCGGAGAAAGCGTATGAGATGGGGAAACGGTTAAAGTAGGTTCACGTTTCAGGTATCGCTTCCGGCGTCATCCAGAACCCGGAAAGCTATCTGCAGAATCAGCCGGACATCCGGCTGATCCAGATCCATCTGATAATCTTCGAAACGGAAATACCAGCCGCTGCTCTCCAGAACATGATGGATTTTTTTCTCAGGAATGAGGCGGTGAGAGAGCAGGCTGTGCAGAATATTATCCATGTCTTTCGGGCGGCTGAAGCTATATACACGTTCCGCAGCCAGCCCTTTTCCCAGGTAGTGCCCCAGAATCTTAATCAGTGCGAAATCCCGGTCGGTCAGCGGCGAAACCACTTCGTCCACGCAGATGCGGGCTACAAATACGCCGTTGACGCGGATGTTGTAAAACAGCAACCGGAAGCCGTAAAGAGCGCCGGAATATATAGCCGGTTCAGTGGTCTCTATGGCGTGATTATATTCGGCATCTGAAATCAGAGTATTGATGGCATCCGAAGGCAGCGGAGCGGATTCGGACAAAAACATAACCCGGATATCTAGTTCAGCACGAAATGATTCCGGTCAAATGTCAGAATCCCCTCATCCCTCATTTTGCAGAGCTCATTGGACATGGCGCTTCTGTCCACGGAGAGGAAATCCGCAAGCTGCTGGCGGTTGAACGGGATATCGAAGTCCGGACGGCCGGCTTTCAGGGATTGCTCCGACAGATAAGAGAGCAGTTTTTTTCGGGTGGTCCGGCAGGACATATGCTCCAGCTTCCGGGTGAGCAGCAGATTTTTTCCTGCGATAACCGTGAGCAGGTTGTGGATCAGGCGCCCGTGGAAACGGCAGGCGGAGGAGCACATGGTCAGCACCCGCTTCACGTCCAGAAGCAGCACGGTGCTGGGCTTTACCGCAATGGCGTTATGGGCCATTTCCTCATGGACAAGACAGGCGTATACCTCTCCGAACACTTCCCCTCGGGAAATTTCATTGAGAATACTTAAATTACCCCAGTAATCTTCTTTCTGAATATGGACGCAGCCCTCCAGCAGCATGGCTACGCTGGAGATCTGCTCTCCCCTGCGGAATACGCAGTCCCCTTTCTGATAGCTCCGTGTCGATGCGGAAAGGCAGCGGAGCATGGCAGCGATTTCTTCTTCCTGTATCCCCTGAAACAGCCTGGAACGCTTGAGAAGCGGCATATATTCTTTCATACATTCTCCTTTTCGTTGTAAAAACAACAGATTTGTTTTGATTATCCTATTATAATCAGGGCAGAAAGTCAAGGAGATGATGAACATGAAGAGAAGAATTATTCAGATTGATGAAAATAAGTGCAACGGCTGCGGCGCCTGCGCCGAAGCCTGCCATGAAGGCGCCATCGGCATGGTGGACGGAAAGGCCAGACTGTTCCGTGACGATTACTGCGACGGTCTGGGGGACTGCCTGCCGGCCTGTCCCGCGGACGCTATCACTTTTGTGGAGCGGGAGGCCGCGGCCTATGATGCGGAGGCGGTGAAAGCGGCGCAGCAGAAGAAACAGGCGGCCCGGCAGGGAACGGGAGAGGACAGCTGCCTTTCCCAGTGGCCGGTGCAGATAAAACTGGTGCCCGTCAACGCGCCGTATTTCGACGGAGCGGATCTGCTGGTGGCAGCCGACTGTACCGCGTATGCGTATGGAAATTTTCATGAGAGGTTTATAAAAAACAGGATTACCCTGATCGGCTGTCCCAAGCTGGACAGCGTGGATTACACGGAAAAGCTGACGGCGATTATCCGCGAAAACGATATCCGGAGCGTCACGGTGATCCGCATGGAAGTGCCCTGCTGCGGCGGCCTGGAGTATGCGGTGAAGGAAGCCCTGAAGGCCAGCGGGAAATTTATTCCGTGGCATGTGGTTACGATTTCGACAGACGGAAGAATTCTGAGTGAATAAGAGGTGAAGAAGGATGATGGAAGGATGTCAGGGGGCGGCGCGGCTGCGGACGCCCACATGGGAGGAAAAGAAGTGTCCCCGGTGCGGGAATATGATTGAGATTTTTTCCTGCGATTCCCAGATGGCCTGTGAGAAATGCGGATTTGTCATTTACAACGATCAGCTTTCCTGCGTGAAGTGGTGTCCGAAGGCAAAGGAATGCGTGGGCGAGGAGATGTACAATATGCTGATGCAGGTAGGAGAGAAGCAGAAGGGGAGGCAAAAAGAAACGGCGTGACGCCGGGCGGCGGAGAGACCGCCGGAAACAGAAACATACGACAGGGACGGAGAAAAACCGGCTGCGGGAAGGGGACTTTTCGCGGCCGGTTTTTTCGGAGACAATGCCCTTCTGCCGAATTCCGGTTTATAAGACGGCGCTTCCTGCGGAACTCCGGCTTGAAATCCCCAAAAGCCTGTAGTAATATAAAACAGAATAGAATTTCAGAAGAGACACAGGGAAGGCAGTAATTTCATGCAAAAGAAGAAAAAGAAAAAAAGGGGAAGGAAGGCGGCGGTTATCATCATCGTCGTTGTGATTATACTTCTGGTGCTGGGAGTTGCGTATCTGGCTTTGAGGCAGATCGGCCGCCTGGACAGGGAAGCTTCCAGAATCGCCCGGATGGATATGGCGGAAGAAACAGTTGACCGGACAGTCTATGCAAGCGGCGGGTACGGACAGGTAGAGGATACGATTAAGGCATATATGGAAGAATATGTGAATACGCTGCAGGCGGCAAGGGGCGTTCTGCAGGAGGAAGAGTTTTCAAATCTGCT
>DVJR01000158.1 GCA_018716575.1 Candidatus Scatomonas merdavium
CACAGAACTGCCTGCTTATCTATCGGGAAAATCTTCGGCAAATCAACTCCAAATCAACTTTCTGAAATTCTTTTTCTGCGAAGAGACAAAACAGGCAGGATGCGCAAACATCCTGCCCGCAGTTCCAAATATTCTGTTACCGCCAATTACAGACCCAGGCTGTTTACCCAGTCCTGTACATCCGCATCGTCAACGCCTGAACGGAATCTCTGTCCTTCCTGCCGGTCGCCTGTGCCTGCCATCTCTGCCAGAAGCTGCCCGCTCTCCCCGAGGTCTGAAGAAGATGAGGTACAGAACGGTATCACCGTCTTGCCCGTAAAATCATTGTTCTGCACGAAGGAATTCACCGGCCATGCGGCTATGCCCCACCAGATAGGATACCCGATAAATACCGTATCGTAGGAATCCCAGTTTTCCACCGTGGTGGATACCAGCTCTACATTCCGCTGATCCTCATTCTCATGCTCCACGGACACACGGCTGTTGTCGTCCGTCCAGTTCAGATCGTCCTCAGTATAGGGTTCCACGGGCTCCAGTTCAAAAAGCGTTCCGCCTGTGGCGTCTGCGATGGCGTTTGCCACAGCTTCCGTGTTGCCGGTTGCCGAATAATAGACCACCAGAACATTTCCGGTGGACCCGGAAGCTGACGTTGTCCCTGCCTGCGAAGAATCAGACGACGTATCGCCTGTCTCTCCGGAAGAACCGGCTGAGGCATTCCCGCTGTCTGCCGAAGAAGAGCCGGCAGCCGCGCTCTGCTCATCGCTCTGCGACTGGGCAGTCTGTCCTGTGCTGCTCTGGCCGGACGTTGTATTGGCTGCGGAACTGCATCCCGCCAGTAAACTCATGGCCGCCGCGCCGGCCAGAATCACGGAAAAAATTTTTCTTGCTTTCATTATTCTTCACTCCTCGTATTTTTTGCCTGATGAATGGTGTGTTGTCTGGTTGCTTTTGATTCCGACCCGCGCGTACTCCAGAGCACGCCGAAATTTATGCCCTTCGGACGGGTCCGCAGCTTCGCTGCTCTGTAAAAAAGTATACAGGAAACAGACCGAAAGCGGAATTCTCTCTTAGTTATTCAGTGTTAACCCGGAGGTATATCCGCCTGCGCCCGGCCGCTCTTTCCCGCCTTCCGGAGCAGCGCGCTCAGATAATGGCCGATCCATACGAACAGCCCCATAACGGCCGCATAATCCAGCAGGAAGAAAACCAGCGGTTCCGAATAATCAAAAAACACGAAATGAACCCTCAGAAACATATAGCTGCCGATACTTCTCTTCCAGAAGGCCCAGACCCCATAGGCGGCAACAGCGGCGCCGGCCAGTCTGGCAGCCAGGGGCCGCCCGGCGGAAGGGCTGCCAGGCCTTCTTCCCAGGGGCCTTATGATCGTTCCCCAGTGAATACCCAGATGCAGAGACATCAGCGCAAATCCCCAGTAGGCGCAGGCCATGTGCAAGGTCCGGGCCAGAGACGTAAGGCCGCGGAGCCGAAGAAAGGAAAAAACATGCCGCGAAAGTACGATTCCGCTGAACATGGAGCCGATCATGCAGACCAGCACCGCGGCCGCCAGGACGGTCTGCAGGATGCGAACCGGCGTGTATTTTCCTTTTCGCATGCCGCCCAGCCATTTCCTGTTCAGCACATGATGCAGGATAAAAAGCACCAGCATACCGGCGCCAATCCACTCATGGGCCGTTTCCCCCACCATTCCATATGGCATCAGAAGCAGCAGAGCGGCTGTCATCAGCACATCGACCGCCATTCTCTTTTTCTGTTTTCCGTTCATATAAAACTCCTTTTCATCAATACTGCTCTTACAGATAATCGCTCCGGCTGCTGACCGCCGACAGCCGCTCTGCCTCGGCCAGCCGCTCTTCAAGCTCCGACCGGATAATCTTTACCGCGTCCTGACCCAGCGGGAACCTTTTCGGTATTTTCCCGCCTCCGCCCATACGACGGAATGCCGGTAATGGCTCCCAACCCCCTTTTTATTGTATAACAAAACGATACCTCCGAAGAAGTATCGTTTTGTTATACAGTATGAAGCCGGAGGTTTTCTCTCACGCTCCGCCGAACAGACGGTTCAGCTCCTTCATGGCTTCTTCGTCGGCGAACGCCAGAATATACTGTCCCGCCCGTATTACTGTCTCTCCGTGAGGGATAATCAGCGTATTGTCATCCTCATAGATCGCAATCAGCACGGCCTGGGCGGGCAGGCTGATCTCCGCGATGGATTTGTCCACATTGGGAGAACGGTAGTCCACATGAATCCGGACGATGGAATATTCGCCCTTGGAAAGCCGCATCAGCGTCATAATGGAATGATAGTTCATCTCATCCGCGATCATGTGGCCGATGATGTCCGCCTGGTTGATCCGCGCGTCGACGCCCATGCCGGAATGGAACAGCCAGGCGTTCTCCGGATTATTGACCCTCGCCACCACTTTGGGAACGTCATACTCGAATTTGGCCATCATGGCCGCCGTCAGATTCACCTCATCCTGCCCGGCCGCGCAGACCAGCGCGCTGCACTTTCGCACACCGGCCCTCTCCAGGACAGCCGCGTCCGTGCCGTCGCCCACCAGGATGCAGGACTCCTTCAGACCGCTTTTCCGCAGCGCCTGAAGCGCTTTTTCCTTATATTCTATGACTGTCACATCATTACCGTTTTCCGTCAGAAGCCAGGCGATATAGCTTCCCACCTGTCCGCCGCCCACGATTATAATTTTCATCTGCCTTCTCCTTTCCGCCTACAACTGCAGCCGTTCCCTGGCCTGCACCAGATAATCCCGGCGCACGGCCAGATACAGCATATCATGGTATTCACAGCATGTATCTGCCTCAGGCAGCAGAGACTGTCCCTTCCGCTCCAGCGCCACCGGATTCATTTTTCCCTCCACTGAGAGTTCCGACAGACGCATTCCCTCCAGGGTCTCCGACACGCGAACCTTCAGCAGCAGCACATCGTCATTTCCCAGCTTCCGGATCACACGCCAGCTCCGGTTGTCCTCCAGATATTCCATGATGTTGTCCACGCCCAGCCGGGTGATGGACACGGTGTAGATGCCCATGGATTCAAACATCCGGGCCCGGGTGGGATCGTACATCCGGGCGATCACTGTCGGAACGTGGTAGATGTTTTTCGCGATACTGGCGATCACCGCATTCAGCGAATCGCTGCTGGCACAACTGATCACCACATCCGCCATGGCGATACCCGCCTCATTCATCACATCCTTATCATATCCGACCCCGCAGACCTTTCGCCCCGTAAATTCTTCGCTGAGGGAATGGAAGGTTTCCCTGTCGCTGTCTACCACCGTCACGTCATGATTCTGGCGGCTCAGGTATTCGGAAACCCTGACGCCGAATTTTCCGCAGCCAACTACTACTACTTTCATCTCACTTCACTCCTTTTCGCCCTGCGCCAGCGCAGCAGTTTCTTTCTTCCTTCTTCAATTCCGAACACAACGAACGGAATGCAGATCAGGTACAGCCATTCCAGCCCGGAAATCGGCGCCGTATGGAATACTCCGTTCAAAAACGGCACGTACATAATTGCCGCCAGAATCGCCAGCTCTATCACCAGGCCGGCGTTGATGTAACGGTTGCTGAAAATTCCTCTTCGAAGCACTGACTCATAATCTGTCCGGTTGTTCAGCACCATTCCCATCTGTGAAAATACCACGCCCGCCAGCATCATGGTTGTAGCCTGAGCGTATACGGCCGTTCCTTCGCCCGCCAGCGGCACAGCCGGCCATCCGTGCAGGAAATTTGCCAGAAAATAGCCGCCCAGCGCAAAGGCCGTAGCCAGGAAACCATACCAGAGAAATCCCACCAGAATTACATTCTTATTCAGCAGCCGTTCTTTGGACGAACGCGGAGGCCGCTGCATAACACTGGCTTCTGCGGCTTCAGCTCCCAGCCCCAGCGCCGGCACCATGTCCGTGCCAATATCGATAGTCAGAATCTGCATAATTGTCAGCGGCAGCGGAATCAGTCCGCCTGACAGCAGATATGCCACCGGCGCTGCCGCTTCCGGCGTATTGCTGTCGAAAATATACCTGAGAAATTTCCGTATATTGTTGTATACACTCCGTCCTTCTTCAATAGCCCGCACAATTGTAGCAAAATTATCATCGCTCAGAATCATATCCGCAGCCTCTTTTGCCACATCCGTACCCGTAATACCCATGGCAATGCCAATATCTGCCTTTTTCAAAGCCGGCGAATCATTAACGCCGTCTCCTGTCACTGCCACAATATTGCCCATTTCCTGCAAAGCACAGACAATCCGGTATTTCTGCTCTGGCGCCATACGGGCAAATACCACTTCTCCCCGCAGAGCATCTTTGAGCTCCTCATCCCCCATGTCCGATAGCTCTGTTCCGGAAATTACCCGGGCGTCCGGTCCCTGTATAATTCCGATCTTACGTGCGATGCTCTCAGCTGTCAAGCCGTAATCTCCGGTAATCATAATAATCTTGATTCCGGCGCTGCGGCAGAGCTTTACGGCATCCCTGACTTCGCTTCTGGGCGGATCCTGCATGGCCACAAGTCCCAGGAACGTAAGCTCTCTTTCTACATTTTCCGGCGTATATTCACGGATGGAAGCCGGCAGTGATGTATCATCTTTGCGAAGCGTACGATACGCTACAGCCAGAACCCGCAGCCCTTCTCTTGCATACTGGTCATTTGCTTCCATAATGCGTATTCTGTCGCTTTCTTCCATAGGTCTCGCGGCGCTTCCCTCATAACAGCTGCTGCAAAGCTCCATGACTTCTTTCGGCGCACCTTTTACAAAAGCAATACGGCTGCTCCCTTCGAAGGGTTCGCGAAGCTGATGAATTGTTGCCATCCTCTTCCTTACAGAATCAAACGGCAGCTCCATAATTCTGGGAAAGCTCTGGAACAGGCGTTCCATATCCATTTCTCCCTTGCGTGCCACCACACCAAGACAGGCCTCTGTGGGATCGCCCAGAACCGTATAGCGCTCTTTCCCTTCTTCCGGCGGGAGCAGCTTGGCATTGGAGCAGAGCGCGGCGCCTCCCAGCAGCAGCTGCAGCGCCCCGCTTTTTCGCACGGTCACCGCCGTCTCGCCGTCGAGAATTTCTCCTTTCGGCTCATAACCTTCGCCGGTCACCGTCATTTCACCGGTCACCATCCACAGATGGTTGACGGTCATTTCATTCTGAGTAAGGGTCCCGGTCTTATCGGAACAGATTACGTTGGTACAGCCCAGGGTTTCCACAGCAGAGAGCTTTTTTACCAGGGCATTTTCTTTGGCCATTTTCTGCACGGCCAGCGCCAGAGACAGCGTTACCGCCGGCAGAAGACCTTCCGGGATAAAAGCCACCACCATGCCAAGGGCGAACAGAAATGATTCCATTACCGGATCCTTTACAAAAAATACCGATACGATCATGAACAGCACGCCTATACTCAGCGCGATTGCCGCAATCTGCTTCGTCAGGATGTTCAGCTCCTTCTGCAGCGGTGAAAGGCTTTTCTCCGTATTCTGTGTCAGGCCGGCGATTTTTCCGAATTCGCTGTCCATTCCTGTGGATACAACCACTGTCCGGCAGGTACCCGCAGCCGCGGAGGTTCCGGAAAATACCATATTGTCCGCCTCCAGATAGCTGCATTCCTGCTGCATGGCGTCCCCTGTCTTCCGTATGGGGTTACTCTCCCCTGTGAGAGTGGACTGGTCTGCCCGGAAATCACTGGAACGCAGAATTCTCGCATCAGCGCTGATGCGGTCTCCTTCTTCCAGAATCATAATGTCCCCCGGCACGATCTCTGCTGCCGGTATCCTGGTTTCCTCTCCGTCCCGGACGACCCGTGCATTGGCCGGAAGCATTTTCTGTAAAGCATTCGTCGCTTTTTCTGCTTTAAATTCCTGAAAAAAAGAAAACAAGCCGTTAATCAGATTTACACAGAAAATAGAAATTCCCAGCTCCAGCGCCCCGGAAATGACTGCCATAAGGCCGCCGCCCCACAGAAGCAGAGCCATAAGGCTTGTAAAATTTGCCAACAGCTTCTTTATCATGCTGTCCTGCTTCTTCTGCTCCAGCTCGTTTTTCCCGTACTGCTTCAGGCGCTTCTCTGCCTCTTCCCGGGACAGGCCCCGCATGTCTGATTTCATCAGCCGACAGGCCTCCACCGGGGCAGCGTACAATATCTGTTTCTTAATGTCTGATATTTCTGTCTCTTTTCTGCTATCGTTCTCCATGATTCTCTTCTCCTGTCCGATTTTTTCCCGTGCCTCACGGGTACAACAGCTAATATCAAATATCAAGACGGTATTATAGCACCCGGCGAAAAGGTGTCAATGCATCCTGCGTTTTCTTATCCAGTTCTTTACCGGTTCCTTTCTCTCCTTTCTCTTATAATAAAATATTATAAAACCTGCAGAGCCAGGACAGAAGTTTCCTTTGGTTGCCCAGTGTTAACCTTCGGATTATGGCCCTTTTCTTCTCCTGGATACTTTATGGAAACCGGGTTTCCTGACGGTTGACTTTTTTTCGAAAAATTGAAGTCTGTTCCATTGTATTTTTCTGCCGGCAGCCGTACAATAGCCCAAAGAGGTGAATCAGATGAAAGAAATCCATCTTGGCCGGGTGCTGACAGAGCACCGGCGCAGACGTGGCATTACGCAGGAGGAGCTGGCCGAATACCTGGGCGTATCCAAGGCAGCCGTATCCAAATGGGAAACGGAAACTTCCTGTCCGGATATTCTCGTGCTGCCGAAGCTGGCCGCTTATTTCAATATAACCATCGACCAACTGCTGGATTACAAACCGCAGCTTACAAAAGAGGAGCTGCGGAACATGTACCGGCTGCTTTCCGGCGAATTCGCTTCCCGCCCGTTTCCGAAGGCCCTGGACCACTGCCGCTCAGTGATCCGGCAGTATTACTCCTGCTTTCCGTTGCTGTTCCAGGCAGCTTCCCTGCTGATCAACCACGCAGCAGAAGCCGGCGGCCCTGAAGAAACTGCTGAAATCCTGGAGGAAGCTCTGGCGCTGTTTCGCCGGGTCAGGGTGGAAACGGACGACGCCCGGCTCGGGACAGAGGCCGGAAATATGGAAGCCTTCTGCCTGATCTCCCTGCAGCGTCCGGACGAAGCTCTGGAGCTTCTGGAGCCGGGCCATATGCGCCTCTCTCCGACGGAGCCGCTGCTTTCCTCCGCCTGGCGTATGAAAGGAAAAGACCGGGAAGCCAGAAAAATTCTGCAGGCCGGCATCTATCAGTCTGTTCTGAGTCTCACAGAGCTTCTGGCAAACTATATGGAGCTTTGTCTGGACAAACCGGCATCCTTCGAAGCCACCTGCCGGCTGCTCACCGACCTGGCTGATTCTTTTTCCCTCCGGGAGCTTCACCCCGGCATTCTGCTGTCCTGCTATCTCGCCATAGCCCGGGGACAGGCCATGCTGGGTGAAACAGAAAAAGCACTCCGGACGCTGGAGGATTATACTTCTCTGGCCACCGGGGATATTTATCCCCTGCGTCTCCATGGAAACAGCTATTTTGACCTGCTGGACGAATGGCTGGAGGATTTTCTGGAGCTGGGAGACTACCCGCCCCGAAACGAAGCGCTTATCCGCAGCAGCATGACCCGGGCGCTGTCGGACAATCCGGCCTTCGCCATCCTGGCGGAACACCCGCGCTTTCAGTCTCTGATCGCGCGTCTGAAAGCCAATGAGGAGGAACACTGATATGGAAACAGTCATTCTGCATCATCTTTCAAAAACCTTTCCCGGCGGAAAAGAGGCGGTAAAGAGCATCAGCCTTTCTCTGCACGAAGGTGAGGTTTTTGGTTTTCTGGGGCCAAACGGCGCCGGAAAAACTACCACTGTCAAGCTGCTGACCGGCATCCTGCTTCCTTCAGGCGGAAGCTGCCGGGTTATGAATACCGACCCTTCCCGGGAGCCGGAAAAATCCCATGCGCTCTCCGGTGTCGTCACGGAGCACGCGCAGATGTATGACCTGCTGACCGGCCTGCAGAACCTGATTTTCTATGCCTCCGTATTCGGTATTCCGGAGGAAGAGGGGCGGGCGCGGGCTCTGTTCCTTCTGGACCGCCTGGAACTGTCGGAGGCGGCGGATCAGAAGCTTTCTGCCTATTCCACCGGCATGCGCCAGAGACTCTCCCTGGCGCGGGCTCTGATACACCGGCCCAGTGTACTTTTTCTGGACGAACCCACTTCCGGCCTGGATCCGGAGAGCGCGCTGAACGTTAACCGGCTCATCCGCTCTCTGGCTTCGGAGGAAAGGGTCACTATTTTTCTCTGCACCCATCAGCTCCGTTATGCCCAGGAAATCTGCACTCGCTACGGCCTGATCGACGAAGGCAGCCTGCTGGCAGAAGGAACGCTGGAGGAACTGCGCTCCCGCGTATCCGATGCGGCGACCTTACGCATCCGTTCCGCTGGAATCGCTCCGGAAGTCCTGTCCGAGCTCTCTCTGCGGCAGTCCGGAGAGGGCTGTTTTGAAACTGATATCCGTTCGGAAGAAGATATTCCTGGAATCGTCCGCCGTCTCGTGGAAGCCGGAAGCAATATCTACGGCATCGAGACAGAATATCCCGATCTTGAGGATATTTATTTTTCACTGACCGGAAAGAAAAAGGAGGGCCACTCATGAATACCGCCATATTCGCCATCATCAAAAAAGATTTCAGAAGCGTTACCGCCAACCGCCGGCTGTTTGCTTCCCTGCTGATCGTCCCGCTGGTACTCACCATCGTCCTGCCGTCCGTCTTTGTCTTTCTGATCCATATGACGCCGGACGACCCGGACATCCAGAGCCTTCTGAACCTGCTGCCCCAGGCGTCACGGTCCTCCTCATTGGAGCTGACTGTGACCGGCCTGATTATCAACCATATCCTGCCTGTCTTTTTCCTGATTATCCCCATCATGACGGCTTCCATCATGGCCGCCAGCTCTTTTGTCGGAGAAAAGGAAAAACGCACCCTGGAGACGCTCCTGTATTCTCCGCTGACCGTCGGCCAGATCTTCCGGGCCAAGGTGCTGGCCTCTTTTCTGCTGAGTATGATGGTATCCCTGATCTCCTTCACCGCCATGACGGTGGTGCTTGAGGCGGAAATTTTTCTGCTCATGGGGACTCTTCTGCTGCCCGGCGCCGCCTGGATCATCATACTGCTTCTGGTCGCTCCCGCCATCTCCCTGATCGCCGTAACGCTGATCGTCCGCGGCTCCGCCAAAGCCACAACCGTCGAAGAATCCCAGCAGAGCGCCGTTTTTCTGATTCTCCCTCTGCTCCTCCTGCTGGTCGGGCAGTTTTCCGGCGTATTGCTCCTCAGCGGCTGGATTCTTCTGATACTGGGAGGCGTCTGCGCTCTTCTGGCATGGCTGCTGCTGCGGAAGGCCGCGGAAAAATTCACCTGTGAACGGCTTTTAAAATAGCCGCTCCCACGGCTGCCGGGAATGGCATCCGCTAAAAGCCTTTACTCTTCGTCAACCCCCAGCGCCGCTTCGCCCTTCAAAAAAAGCCAGAACCAGCACTGCCGCCGCTGCCAGTACTGTCATTTTTCTCCCGCCGGCCCGAAGCTCATCACGGCAGTAGTTGACTGTAATCTGCATCAGCAAAGCTTTTTCACTTCCCGACCGCGGTACTGCTTTTCCCTCTGCCAGCTTCAGAAAAAACGATTCAGGAACCCTAAACAGCACAAAATATTTTCCCCGATTTTTTCGGTATCGGCAGAATCCCTCTGATTTCTCTGAAAATTCGCCTGAAATGGCATGAATATTGAATTGTATTAAGAAAAATTGCATTAAGAAACAACGCCTGAAAGCCCGCCGACAGCTTTCGCTTCCAGGGCGCTTCAGATGTGTTTACATTTCTTCTTCAAACCGGCTGACAGACCCGGCAGAAACAGCAAGCTGCAGCCAGCGGCTTAAAACCTCCGGCTCTTTTTCCGCCAGAATCCTGTCCCGGAGCCTTTCGGGCACAGAGCCTTTGGCACTCAAAATTTCCACAATGCTCTCGGCTTTTCCCTCAATCCTGCCCTCAGTTCTTCCTTCGCTTCTTGCCTGTTTCTGTTTGTCACGAAGCAACTCTTCCAGCGTCATAAACCGTTCCTCCATGTCGCGACTCGCTTTGATCTTCTGTATCGTTCTCTGGAGCTGTCTTACAAAATCATCCTGAAAGTCCTGCTGGCTCTCCGTCAGATCGGCCCGGACAAATCGCAGAAACCTGACCAGTTCTTCCGGAACCTCTTCCTGATTCTCCCCATGCGTGCTCAGGAAAATAAAATGACAGCCCTCTCCCAGTTTCTGCTCCAGGTTTTCCAGACAGCAGTTTTCAAACGTATAACGATAACGCTTATCGCCAAAAGGATCAAAGTCACAGATAAAAATTACATAGGTATCCGGAAGATTTTCGTACTCCTGACCCCTGAGAATCAGATCCATATCCATCTGACTCCGGTAATACCTCGCTCTCTTTTCCAGCGCATCTTTCCGAACCACCTGCATCTCCACATTATAGCGGGTATTGTTCTCATCTTTTACAAAGACATCCAGGCGGATGCCTTTGTACTCCGGATGATAAACAAAACTGCGTTCTCTGCTGACTTCCACTCTCTCAACCGAGAAGCCCGTTACACATTCCAGCAGCCTGCGGCAGTTTTCCTCTTCTGCCATGACCGCCCCGAACAGAAAATCATCCCTGATTGTCAAATCCTGTAGTGTTTTCTTCATTTCATTCCTCCGTCGTGCAGAGGAATTCTGCCGTTTTTATTATAGCATCCAGGGGTGTGAACCGCAACAAAATATGAGGTTGCGCCCATCTGTTGTTTCTCTTTCTACTCTTCCCTGCGCCCATCAAACCGGAATCTTCACCACCTCACAGATATCCCGCACCGGTATCGTATTATCTCCCACTGTCACTGTCCCCTCCGCCTGATCAATCCCCGATACATTTCCTATGACTTCCCTGTATTCCCCGTCGGCGTAATAGACAATTCGGACCGCATCGTTCCGGCGTATCTGCCGCAGCCCCCGGTCCAGCTCTTCCTGATATTCCTCTGAAAATTCTTTTCTGGGCGCCGGAATTCTCTCCATTTCCCGCAGAGCCTCGGAATGGCCTTTGAGCGCCGCGAAAGGCATAAACTGCTTTGCCCGCAGCTCCCGGCTCATCTTTTCTCTATATCCCACTTCTGTGCCCTCCAATCTGTGTATTGCGTTCGGCGGCTGTGGCCCCTTCCTGCAGGTCTATCCCCCGGAGCAAAGCGTTCCGGCCAAATTTTCCTTTAATATTCAGAACCGCCCTCTGCATTCTGTCCTCTCTGTCCTTTTTTTCCGGCATCTGGAACAGGCTGTACTGCTGATACGGTTCGTCCGTCACCCGGTTAAATCCCAGGGAAATTCTCTTTACCGGCACATTTCTGTCCACAATCCGGTCATACAGGCGCACAGTGCCTCCTATCAGCTCCCGTGAAGAACCGGTTGCGGAAGGCAGACGTTCTGTGCCATGGGCTGATTTTTTCTCAAAGCGCCGGGCATAGCCCACATGAAGGGTTACGGACTCCGTCATCTGCCCCCGCCCGGCCAGCTCCAGGCTGAGAGAATCCGCCATTTCCTTCACCACCAGCCGGGCCTCGTCAAAGGAATACTCCCGGGCCAGCACCTGGCCGCTGAACAGGGAATTGTCCTTTGGCTTATAATTTTTGATATCGGCCATGGTCACAGGCTCCCGTCCCCAGGCGTGGTCGATCAGAAGCTCCGCGTCCACGCCGAACATCCGGTACAGCAGTTCTTCATCCGCGTGGGCGATCTCGCCCATGGTCGTGATCCCTGCCGTACCGAGCCGTGCGGCCGTTCCCCTGCCGATTCTCCAGAAATCCGTCAGCGGCCTGTGATTCCACAGTGTTCTGCGATACGTTTCTTCATTCAGCTCCCCGATCCGGTCAGGAACATGCTTGGCCGTAATGTCCAGAGCAATTTTGGCCAGATACAGATTCGTCCCTATCCCTGCCGTGGAAGGAATGCCGGTCTGCTCCAGAATATCCTGCATGATCCGGATGCTCAGCTCTCTGGCCGTCATCCGGTACAGTCCCAGATAATCCGTCACATCCATGAACACTTCGTCAATGCTGTAGACGTGTATATCCTCTTTGGCGATATACTTCAGATAAATTCCGTAGACTGCCGCGGAATAATCAATATAGAGCTGCATTCTGGGCGGAGCCATGATATATCCGATGTCCGGCGGGATCTCGAACACCCGGCACCGTCCGGGAACTCCCAGGGCTTTCATGGCCGGGCTGACAGCCAGACAGATCGTCTTGTCCGTCCGTTCCGGATCCGCCACCACCAGACGGGCCTTCATGGGATCCAGGCCCCTCTCCCGGCATTCTACCGACGCATAAAAGGATTTCAGATCAATGCAGACATATGTCCTCGGCTTTTCCACAATTCATCATCTCCCAATCATTCCGTGATAAACACAGGGCTTCAAAAAGAACGTGTGTTCTGATTTTATTCTACCAGAACACACGTTCTTTTTCAATGGTATTTTCCGGAAAATCCGTTTTTCGTCAGTCTGCAATTCCCTCATCCACAATCAGATTCTCTCCGTCCGCCGCTTCCGTAGCCAGCCGGTCGCACCGCTCGTTCATCTCATGGCCGTCGTGCCCCTTCACCCAGATAAACGTTACCTGGTGGGGCTCTTTGGCCTTCAGCAGCCTCTGCCAGAGATCCACATTTTTCACCGGTTCATTCTTGCCCCGCTTCCAGCCCTTTTTCAGCCAGGAATCAATCCAGTGCTGATTAAACGCATTGACCAGATACTGGGAGTCCGAATACAGCCTTACCTGGCAGGGACGGTTCAGGGCCTCCAGCCCGGCGATGGCGGCCATCAGCTCCATCCGGTTGTTGGTGGTGCGTACATATCCCTGGGAGATTTCCTTTTCATGAAGGTTTCCGGCGCTGTCCCGCACCTGCAGCACGCAGCCGAAGCCTCCGGGGCCGTCCGGATTTCCCCGGGCGGCCCCGTCCGTATAGATTTCCACTAGCATGTCTGACCTCCCTGTTTTTCCTTAAGCGGCTTCCAGACGCCGCTTTTCTCAAAGTCCGCCGCTGCTTCTCTGGCCTTTTCCACCAGCTCCTTGTCATAGCCGATGAATTCCAGAAGGGTAATGGCGTTGCGGCTGACGGCTCTGCCCTTCTGCAGGAGATAATTAAACCGGATATCTTTATCCGTGATTTCTTCCGTAAAATGATAATTCTGATAGATGCCGTCCAGGATGGAAGTCAGCTCGATATCATGGGTGGCCGCAAAGGGCAGCACGTTTTCCCGCCGCAGCGACGCCAGAATTCTGGAGGAGGCCGCGATCCGTTCAATGGTGTTGGTGCCCCGCAGCACCTCGTCGATGATGCACAGCAGGGGTTCGCCCTTTTCCACCTCGGCCAGAATCCGTTTCAGAGACTTGATCTCCACAATGTAGTAGCTCTCTCCGCCCTGCACGTCATCCCGCAGGGCCATGGACGTCATCACCTTTACCATGGCGCACCGGTACGATGTGGCGGCGCAGGTATAAATGCTCTGCGCCAGAATGGCGTTGATGGCCACCGTTTTCAGAAACGTGGATTTGCCGGATGCGTTGGAACCCGTCAGCAGCACGCCGCCTTCCGCGTCGATACTGTTGGCCACCGGATTCGTAATCAGCGGATGGTACAGATCCTCCGCCCGCAGCCGTACAGCACCGTCCCAGGCTGTCTGAGTAAATTCCGGCTTACAATACACCGGCAGATACGCCCGATAGGAAGCAATCGCAATGGCGCTGTCCAGAATTCCGAAATTTTCCATCAGTGCGTTCATATCCTCCTGCCGCCCCTTCAGTTTTCGGATGACCGAATAGAACTGAATAAAATCCAGCATGAAAAATGTGTTCAGATAGGCCGTAAGAGCCGATATGCCCGTAGCGTCCACGCCCTTTTCGCTGGTCAGGGTCACGGACTTCCGGCGGACGCCCCGGAATACGGCCGCATGCTTTCGAATCCGCTCCGCATAGCTGCTGATTTCCTCAATCCTGCATTTTCCCAGCTCCTCCGCCGCCCGGAGAATCCGTAAGATACAAGCCAGACAGGACATATATTTTTCAATTTCCCTGCTCTCCCGGTAATGAATGGTGCCGTTGACGGCCATAACCAGCACCAGCAGAAAAACTGCGATCAGCGGCGCGATAAAAAACATCACAATCGACGCCACACCCAGCAGTCCCAGCAGCACATATTTTACCACACTCCGTTTAGGAGCCGTATCCAGAGCGTCAATATAATCAGCCACAGAATAGCCCTTCCGTTTGCCGATGACCCGCAGCATAAGCTGCACCTGCTCCCGTTCTTTCGGATGGGAGCCGAAGTACTCGGCCAGCCGGTCCCGCTCCTTCAGCACGCTTTCGTCAAACTCCGGCAGCCGCAGAAGAGAATACAGGTAGTCCTCGCCGCAGGAGGACACCGTGCCGTTCATCTGCAGAAATACGGCGTCCATATCCAGATCATTCCACGTAATATCATCTACTTGAAAACGTCCGCCGCTGCGGCGGCGAGTATAATGGGAAATGCTGTCCAGCTCTTCCTGGGTCCATTCTCCCGAAGGAGGACAGCCCCATTCCCGCCGTATCTTCAGCAGAAAATATTTTTTCTGTCTCCGGTTTTCCCGAACGGCAATCACCACAAAAGCCAGAATCAAGATACCGATAAGGGCAATCACAATCAAATCATCTGCTGTCACCGTCATAGGCTGATCCTCTCTTACGCCTGTGTTTTCAGATAATCTTCAAAAGCCTCCAGCGTCTCCTCGATCTGCCCGTTGCCGTGAGCCTCGGACAGGAACATGGCCTCGAACTGTGAGGGTGCCAGATGAATATGGCGCTCCAGCATGAACCGGAAATACTTCGCAAATGCTTCCGTATCCGCCATCTTTGCCTCCGCGTAGTTGGTTACCCTGTGTTCGGTGAAGAACACGCTGCCCAGAGATCCTATATAATTCATCGTACAGGGCACGTTATAGCGGCGAATCAGCTCTTCCATGGCGCCGTAGAGCTTTCTGCCCTTCTCTTCCAGCTCCGTATAGTAATCCGGGGTTTCCTTCAGAATCTTCAGCTGCTCCAGGCCTGCGGCCATGGCCACCGGATTGCCGCTTAAGGTTCCCGCCTGATAGACCGGGCCCAGAGGCGCCACCAGCTCCATGATCTCCCTGCGGCCGCCATAAGCTCCTACGGGCATTCCGCCGCCGATGATCTTTCCATAGGTTACCAGATCCGGACGGACGCCGAAATATTCCGCGGCGCCGCCGAAAGCCAGACGGAAGCCGGTGATTACTTCGTCAAAAATCAGCAGCGCGCCCTCTCCGGTACAGATGTCGCGCAGGCCTGAGAGAAAATGCTCCCCGGGAAGCACCACGCCCATATTGGCCGCCACCGGCTCCACGATCACCGCGGCGATTTTGCCCGGGTTGGCCTCAAACAGCTTCTCCACACTCTTCAGATCATTGTATGTGGCGGTCAGCGTATCCGCCGTACAGCCCTCCGGCACGCCGGCGCTGCCCGGTATGCCAGCCGTCATCAGGCCGCTGCCCGCATCTACCAGCAGGCAGTCGCTGTGGCCGTGGTAACAGCCGGAGAATTTTATGATCTTATTTCTTCCGGTAAAGCCTCTGGCCACCCGGATGGCGCTCATGACAGCCTCCGTGCCGGAATTGACCATACGGACCATTTCCACATGAGGGATGTTCTCACAGATGAACTCCGCCATCTCCACTTCCGCTTCCGTGGCCGCTCCGAAGCTCAGGCCGTCCTCGCAGGCGCGTACCACCTTTTTCAGCACTCTCTGGTTGTTGTGGCCCAGAATCATGGGACCCCAGGAACAGATATAGTCAATGTATTTCGTGCCGTCCACGTCAAAAATGTACGGGCCTGTGGCTCCCTGGATAAAGCGGGGCGTCATTCCCACGCTGCCGTACGCCCGAACAGGCGAATTCACGCCGCCCGGTATGTATTTCACAGCGCGCTCCATCAGTTCTTCCGATCTTCCCATTATCCGATTCTCCCTTCATCCATGAATCTGGCCAGCTCCTCCGCGTAATAGGTCAGATAAATCTGCGCGCCGGCGCGGTAAACGGACGCTGCCATCTCACATACGATTCTCTCTTCGTCAATCCAGCCCTTCATGGCCGCAGCCTTTACCATAGCGTATTCTCCGCTGACGCTGTAGGCCGCCACCGGAACGCTGACCGCATCCCGCACCTTCGTCACCATATCCAGGAAGGACATGGCCGGCTTCACCATGATGATGTCCGCTCCCTCTTCCACATCCAGAAGAGCTTCCTTGATGCCCTCACGGCTGTTATGGAAATCCATCTGGTAGCTTCTTCTGTCTCCGAAGGCCGGAGCCGAATCAGCCGCCTCCCGGAAGGGACCGTAAAAGGCGGACGCATATTTCACCGCATAGGACATAATGGGCGTATTCCGGTAGCCGTTCTCATCCAGCAGCGCCCGGATCGCGCCCACCCGTCCGTCCATCATATCCGACGGAGCCACCATATCGGCCCCCGCCTGTACATGGGAAAGAGCCGTTCTGGCCAGCAGAGCACAGGTTTTGTCGTTGTCCACGTCCTGTCCGCAGAGCACGCCGCAGTGCCCGTGGGAAGTATATTCGCACATACACACATCCGTAATATAGTAAAGATCCGGCACCTCGGCCTTCGCCTTCCGCAGAGCCTTCTGCACGATGCCGTCCTCCGCGTAAGCCCCGGAGCCGACCTCATCCTTCACAGCCGGTATGCCAAACAGCATGACGCTGCCCACACCCGCGTCCGCAAGCTGAGAGAGCTTTTCCGGCAGGATGTCCAGGCTGTAGCGGTACTGGCCCGGCATGGACGGGATTTCCTCGCGGATTCCCTCTCCCTCCTGCACAAACAGCGGATAGATCAGAGAGGATTTATCCATCCTGGTCTCCCGTACCATTTTCCGTAAAGTCTCATTTCCGCGCAGCCGGCGCGGCCGTTTTACCATGTCCATTTTCGCATTCCTCTCTTTCCGTCTTAACGGCTTTTTCTTAATTCTGCCACCAACTGTACCAGGCTGTCAATGGTTGCCTTCTCCGACATATACGTTTCCATGCCCAGGGCATCGGCTGCCGCTCTTGTCTGTTTTCCGATGCAGGCTGCTTTCACCTTCGAATAATCCAGACCCTTCGTGGCTTCCGCAAATCCGCGGACCGTAGAAGCGCTGGTAAATACCGCGCAGTCCACGCCGCCTTTTTCAAACAGCGCGCCCTCGTCGATATATTCCTGCTTCTGATAAACCGTGCGGTAGGTGGGCACGTCGTCCACGGAAAAGCCTTCGAGTTTTTCCAGGATTTCTTCGCTTCCTGCCTCCGCCCGGGGCAGCAGAATGCGCTCATCTTTTCCGCAGGCTGCCGCCAGAGCCGCTCCCAGGGAAGCGCCGTCGTACACCTCCGGCATCAGATCCACCAGCAGCCCCCGCTCCTGCAGAGCCTTTCTGGTGCCCTCTCCGATGGCGGCAATCTTCAGATGGGCCAGCCGTCGGATATCCACGCCAAATTTTTTCAGCTGGTCAAAGAATACCCGGACTCCCGTGGGGCTGGTAAAGGCGATCCACCGGTACGCCTCCAGCCGCCCGCAGGCCGCCCGCAGCCTGTCGTTCTCCTCGATGGCCTCTGTGGCGATGGCCGGAAGCTCCAGCACCTCCGCCCCCTGCACCCGCAGCTTTTGCGCCATGGTGGAAATCAGCTCCTTCGGCCGCGTCACCAGCACCTTATAGCCCTCCAGCGGCAGCTTCTCATACCACTCGAAGTTCTCCGCCAGCCCGCAGACGCGCCCCACCACGATAATGGCCGGCGTCTCGATCCCCTGGCGCTTCACCTCTTCCGGAAGTGTGGCGACTGTAGCCACGATCCGCTTCTGTCCGGCGGTGGTGCCTTTCTGCAGGATGGCCGCCGGCATATCCGGCTCCATGCCCGCTTCCAGCAGATGGGCACAGATATCCGGCAGAGCGGTGACGCCCATCAGGAATACCAGCGTTCCCTTCGTCTCCACCAGGGCGCGGAAATTAATGTCATAGGGCTGCCCCGCTTTTTTGTGGCCTGTAATGATATGCAGGGACGAGGTGTAGTCCCGGTGAGTCACAGGAATTCCGTTGTAGGCCGGCACGGCGATGGGCGAAGTGACGCCCGGCACCACTTCATAGGGAATGCCTTTTTCCGCCAGCAGCTCCAGCTCTTCGCCGCCCCGTCCGAACAGGAACGGGTCCCCGCCTTTCAGCCGTACGACTCTGCGGCCCTTTTCCGCTTCCCGCAGCAGCACCTGATTAATCTGCTCCTGGGGCATGGTATGGTGGCTGGCCCGCTTGCCCACGTCGATCGTCTCCGCAGTCTGCGGGATCATGGCCAGCACGCCGTCCCCTACCAGGCTGTCATAGACCACCACATCCGCCTGCTTCAGCACCTGATATCCCTTCAGTGTGAACAGTCCGCAGTCTCCCGGCCCTGCTCCCACCAGCCATACTTTTCCGTTCTTCATGCGCGTTCTCCTCCTGCTTCCATCTCATTCTGCTTTTTCCCCAGCTCCCGGCCGCCTCCGTTTTTCAGCTCTGCGGCAAGCTCCTTTCCAATCTGTTCCGCCTGCTCCGCAGACCCCTTTTTCCGTCCGATCCGGCAGGCCTTCGTCTCTTCTTCATAATAGAGGCCCAGCAGCTCCAGCCCGTCTCCCGACACGCGGGCATGGGCGGCGATGGGTGAAGAACAGCCTCCGTCCAGAAAGCGCACAAAGGCGCGCTCTGCCAGCGCCGCGCAAGTACCCTCCCGGTCGGAAAAGCCGTCCAGAAACGCATAATCCTCTCCGGCCCGGCCCTGAACGGCCAGAATCCCCTGGCCCGCCGACGGTATGACCTCTTCCACGGAAAAATAGCGGCTGATGCGGTTTTCCAGCCCCATGCGCTTCATGCCGGCCGCCGCCAGAATCAGAGCGCCGTACTGCCCCTCGTCCAGCTTCCGCAGCCTGGTCTGCAGATTGCCTCTCACGCTCTCAAACCGCGCCTGGGGATAAATCTCCCGAAGCTGCAGGATGCGCCGCAGGGAAGAAGTCCCGATAGGCAGAGAAAAGTCCGGCTCCTCCCGGCCCTCCGGCAGCACCAGCACGTCTCTCGGATCCTCCCGTCTGGAATAGCAGACCACCGGAAGCTCCTCCGGCACCTCCATGGGCAGATCCTTCAGGCTGTGTACCGACATATCGCTTTTCCTGTCTTTCAGCGCCCTGTCCAGCTCCTTGACGAACAGGCCCTTCCCGCCGATCTGATCCAGCCGCCGGTCCAGGATCTTGTCCCCTGTGGTTTTCATGGTCAGAATGTCCGCCTCGATCTCCGGGCAGTTGTCCTCCAGATATTTCAGGACCATACGGCTCTGCACCACGGCCAGAGCGCTCTCCCGGCTTCCTATGATAATTTTTCTCTTCTGTTCCACGCCGTTCTCCTCTCTGTCCAGAAGCTCCTGAATCCGTTCCCGGACTTCTCTCGCTTTCCTGTGATCCGTGCCGCCTGCGGTCACGCCGACTACCACGTTTTCCTTTTTCACAACGCCCGGGAAATAAAAATCGCACTTCCGCCTGTCGCTGCAGACGTTCACCGGAATGCCCAGGCATCTGCACACGCCGTATATCTCATCATTCACCGCCGGATTATCCGTGCAGGCCAGCACCATATCCGCGTCCAGAATCAGCTCCCGCCGGTACGCTTCCCGTATCCAGACAATCCTGCCCTCCTCCGCCAGCGCTTCCAGCTCCGGCAGTGCCTCCGGCGAAACCAGCGTAACCATCTCCGTAAACTGCAACAGGGTTCTGATCCGCCGCAGGGCAATCCGGCCGCCGCCTGCCACCACGATCTTCCGCTCCGACAGGTCGATAAATACCGGAAAATAACTACTGCTCCTCATACAGCTTCTCCAGTCCGTCCATGCAGGCCACGAAGGAATCTCGCTCCAGGAAATCCCGCAGGCCAAACATCATTTTCCCGACCACCTTGCCGGCCGCCGTATCAATACTCTTCATCAGAGCCTTCTGTTCCTCGTCCTCCATGGGAAGCTTGCGGATGATCTTCTGAATTCTCAGATTCAGATCCGTCACCGCGTCCTGTTGAATCGT
>DVJR01000159.1 GCA_018716575.1 Candidatus Scatomonas merdavium
AGCCCACCACCTTCGGCTCCTATGAGAGCATGGTGAAGCAGACCATCGAGCCGTATTTCCGGAATAAGCCGATCACGCTGAAAGACTTGGAAGCAAGGCACATCCAGCAGTTCTATTCCGAAAAGCTGAAAACCGTCAAGCCCAATTCCGTGATTCACTACCACGCTGTGATTCATCAGGCGCTGAAATACGCCATGAAAACCGATCTGGTGGCACAGAACGTGGCGATGAAGGTAGACCGTCCCAAGAAGAATGATTTCCAGCCGGTATTTCTGGATGCGGCGGAACTTCAGCACTTATTTGAAGTGGTCAAGGGGACAAAGCTGGAGCTTCCTGTTTTAGTCGCCGCCTTTTACGGTTTGCGCCGTGGCGAGGTACTGGGGCTCAAATGGGACGCCATCGACTTTGAGCGGGGAACGCTGACCATCAAACGGACGGTAACCTCCGTCAATGTGGGCGGTAAAACGCAGATCATCGAGCAGGAGTCGGCAAAAACCAAATCCAGCATGCGCACCCTGCCGCTGGTGGGAAGATTCAGGGAATACTTTGCGGAGGTCAAGGCGGCGCAGGAGCTGAACAAGCAGGTCTGCGGCAACTGCTACAACTACGAATACGACGGCTTCGTGTTCGTGGACGAGCTGGGCGAGCGGATGAAGCCCGATTACCTGACCTCTCAATTTCCCGCCTTCATCCAGCAGCACGGCATGAAAAAGATGCGCTTCCACGATCTCAGGCACAGCTGCGCATCCCTCCTGCTTGCCAACGGCGTGCCGCTCAAGCAGATTCAGGACTGGCTGGGGCATTCGGATTTTTCCACCACGGCAAACATTTACGCCCATCTGGATTACAGTTCGAAACTGTCCTCGGCGCAGGCGATGGTGATTGGTATGCCGCTTTCCGAAGCGGGCGATTTCGGCAGCAGATGGGAGCAAAACGCAGAAAAAAGCGGGAAATAAAGCGAAAAGCTGTTCTTTCCAAAATTTATGGAAAGAACAGCCCAAAACCGGGTGATTTTTGAAGCGGGCGCAAAAAAAGAAAAATCCAGAAACCCGCATGGTTACTGGATTTTTCGATGGCGGAGAGTGTGGGATTCGAACCCACGTGCCCTTGCGGACAACCGCATTTCGAGTGCGGCTCGTTATGACCACTTCGATAACTCTCCCTCTATGTTCAGCCGCCGTTTTTCCCCGCCTTTTTCCGGTGAAAAAGGGCTTTGGAAAGAACTGACGGAAAGAACAGCAAAATATTTAGTTTTTCGAACCGTGTAAAACCCGCACGGTTACAAGGTTTTTGGTGGACGAAACGGACAGCTTCCCGCAAGATTTCGAGTGCGGCTCGTTATGACCACTTCGATAACTCTCCATATTCAGCTTACCCAGGCGCAAACTACAGGCGCCCGATAGTTATTATACTTGCTGTTTTCCCCGCCGTCAATCTTTTTCTGCTTTCTGGCGCTTTTTCATCTCACGCAGCTTCCGGAAAAAGCTGCTCAGCATAGCGCTGCACTCTTCCTCAAGCACGCCCTCTGTGATCTTTACCTGATGATTAAACTGTTCCACATTCAGCAGGTTCATCACAGAACCGGCGCAGCCCGCTTTGGGATTTCTGCTGCCGATCACCACTTCATCTATCCGGGCCTGTACCAGCGCCCCGGCGCACATCTGGCAGGGTTCCAGCGTCACATACATGGTACATCCCTCCAACCGCCAGTCTCCCAGCTTTTTACTGGCCTTTCGGATGGCGTTCAGCTCCGCATGGGAAAGTGTATTTTTATCCGTGTTTCTTCTGTTGTAGCCCCGTGCGATAATCTTGTCCTGGTATACGATGACGCATCCGATAGGCACTTCCATCAGCGCTTCTGCTTTTTTCGCCTGCCGGATGGCCTCGCGCATATATTTTTCCTGAATCATAATTTCCTCCCCGATTATTCTATCATATTCCGAAGGGTTTCGGCATATTATTTTTATACCTGAAGAAGAAAGGAGATGGATAAACTATGTCCGATTATAAGCGTTTTGTAGCATATTTATATGAATATCATGAACAGCAAAAGGGAGAAAACCGAGGTTTTGTAAGAGTAGAAGTCAGAAACGGAACTTGCCAGATGGCCTTTCAGATAAAGGTCTTTTCTCTCCCGGAGGGTTCGGCTCTGAATGTCTACGGCTTTGTCCGAATAAAAAATTTTCTGTACGGAATACCTGTGGGGATCCTCCGGGCCGCCCGGAACGGAATTACCGGACGGCTGATGACGCCTTCCGTACATATGGGCGATTCCACTTTTTCCTTAAATGAACTCGGCGGGTTAATTCTCTTTGGAGCTGAAAAACGGATTTTCGCCACACAATGGGACGATATCGCCATACGTCCGAATCAATTTACCACAGATGCAGCCGTTCTGCAGAAACCGCAGTTAACCGCTGCCGACACCCATGCTTCAGACTGTTCTGAAGAAGATAATTCATCAGAACCAGCCGCCGTACAGGCCGCTTCCATTCCCGAGACAGCAACGGAGGACTCTTCTCGCAGGCAGCACTCCGCACAGGCCCGCGAAGATTCCGATACTCCTCTGAAAATACAGACCTCTGAAAACTCAGATTCTGTTCCGCAGGCAGCATCCTCAGGAAAAAGCCTGCCTGAGCGCTGGCAAAACCTTCTGAATACCTGTCCGCATATGCGGCCCTTTGACGACGATGAAATTACAGAATGTATCCGCCTGGATCTGAAAGATCTGCCCCAGCTCCGAAAAAACGGCTGGCAGGTAGGCAGCAGTCAGTTTCTGCTCCACGGCTTCTACAATTACCGGCATCTGCTGATGGGACGCCTTGCGGACGGCAATACGGATACCTACGTATTCGGAGTGCCCGGTATCTTTGATGTAAAAGAGCAGTTCATGGCCGGCATGTTTGGTTTTTCTTCCTTTAAGCCAGCCCGCCTGTCCCAGAATACTCCCGGTACGGCGCCTTTTGGCTACTGGTACAGGCCCGTGCAGTAAAAAGCCGCTATCCTGGCAGAAAGGGTATCCCTGAAGTCCGTCTCAGACTGAAAGGATACCCTCTTTTCTTCTGCTCAAAATTTTTTCTCATGCAAACCCGCAATATGCCACTGGATTGCCGCGGTTTCTCAGTCGCACAGCACCAGCCGCGCCGCGCCGTAGATGCCCGCGTCATTTCCCAGCTTCGCCAGAACCATCCCGGCGTCCCGGCAGGCCGGAAAAGCGTATTTCCGGTAATATCTGCCCAGAATCTCCAGCAGCGGCTCTCCCGCGCCGGATACCCCGCCGCCAATCACAAATACTTCAGGATCTGTTACACAGGCGTAAAACGCCATGGCACGCCCCAGGCAGTCAGCAAACCGTCTCACAATCGTCTCAGCCGCAGAATCACCATCCTTATAGGCGTCAAAAACATCCCGAGCCGTCAGTTTTTCCGCACAGAGCCATGCTGGAGCCTGTATTGTTCCGCCGTCCGGATACTCTGCCGCCAGATATCTTTTCGCCAGACGCACAATGCCTGTCGCCGACGCATACTGCTCCAGGCATCCCCTGTTGCCGCAGTTGCAGGCTTCCTCTTCCGCCGGCTCCATGATAGCATGGCCGATCTCGCCGCCGGCTCCGTGAGCGCCTGTCACAATTTTTCCATTGACGATCACGCCGCCGCCCACTCCGGTGCCCAGTGTCACCATAATCAGATTCGACGCGCCCCGTCCGCCGCCGGCCCACATCTCGCCCAGGGCCGCCACATTGGCGTCGTTTCCCACGCGCACCGGCAGATTCAGCGCTTCCGTCAGTTCGCCTGCCACATTCTTATATCCCCAGTGAATATTCACCGCTCCGGGCACTTCTCCTGATTCCATAACCGGTCCCGGGACGCCTATGCCGACGCCGGCAATTTCTTCTTTTTTCAGATTTCGTTCCTGTATCTTACAGCGAATCGTCACCGCCACATCCGGCAGAATCTGCCTGCCGTTTTCTTCCGTACGGGTCGGTATCTCCCATTTCTCCAAAAGCTCCCCTGAGCGCCGGAACAATCCGCACTTGACCGTCGTGCCGCCCACATCAATGCCGAACAGATACTGTTCCATTTTCAAATGTCTCCTCTTTTCTTAGCCAGGTTCTCCTGCACACGCTTGTAAAGCTCCTGCGCCGCGTTGTAACCCATCTTCTTCTGGCGGTGGTTGACAGCAGCCGTCTCTACGATCACTGCAAGATTTCTTCCCGGACGGATGGGCAGGGAATGGCATACCACCCGATTACCCAGGAACTCCGTATATTCTTCTTCCAGCCCGAGACGATCATATTCTTTATCTCTGTCCCACTCCTCCAGCTTGATTACCAGATCGATGGAATGGGTATTTTCCACACTCTCCACACCGAACAGAGTCTTAACATCTATAATTCCGATACCTCTCAACTCAATAAAATGGCGGGTAATATCAGGAGCCGTGCCTACCAGGGTGACATCGCTGACCCGACTGATCTCCACCACGTCGTCACTGACCAGACGATGGCCTCTTTTAATCAGCTCCAGAGCCGCCTCGCTCTTGCCGATTCCACTCTCTCCCATAATCAGCACGCCTTCGCCGAACACATCCACCAGCACGCCGTGAATGGAAATTGTCGGAGCAAGCTGTACGCCCAGCCACCGGATAATCTCTGCCGTAAATGCGGAGGTACTTTTATCCGTACAGAAGGTCGGCACCTTATACTTGTTAGCCAGTTCCAGCAGCTCCTCGCCCGGCTGAGTCAGCGTGGTAAAAATTACGCAGGGAATTTCCTTGGACACAAAAGCTTCATATGCTGCCTTTCTCTCTTCCAGATTCAGATGCTGCAGATAAGTATACTCTACATAACCAATAATCTGCACCCTCTCATTGGCAAAATGCTCAAAATACCCTGTCAGCTGCAGAGCTGGACGGTTGATCTCCGGAATATTGATTTTACACTCTGTCATATCAATATCCGGCGTCATGTTTTTCAGATTCATGGCCTCCACCATGGTCGTTAATGCAACTGATTTCATATCCTTCTCCTTCTCTCCTGTTCCTCACCTCAGCGGCTGGTTTCATTCTATCATATTCCCTCTGGCACTTCAACTGCCGCCGCCGTGGAAAAACTCATAGACAGACCTGGCAGAGCGCTCATTCATGGAAGGCAGATTTCTTAATTCCTCCAGCTCCGCGTTTTTGATTTCCTCCAGGCTCTTGTAATGGCGCATCAGCTCCCGGCGCCGGCCGGGTCCGATGTTGGGGATGTCGTCCAGCACCGAATGCACCTGCCCCTTGCTGCGCAGCAGACGATGGTATTCGATAGCAAACCTGTGAGCTTCATCCTGAATCCGCGTGATCAAATGAAAGCCCTCGCCGTTCCGGTCGATGGGAATCTCTTTATTATCGAAATACAGGCCCCTGGTTCTGTGGCTGTCATCCTTGACCATTCCGCACACAGGAATGGAAAGTCCCAGGTTTTTCAGAACTTCCAATGCCACGTTCACCTGTCCTCGTCCGCCGTCCATCATAATCAGATCCGGCAGCTTTTCAAATCCCTTATCCTCTTCCAGCCCCCGGCGGAACCGCCGGCTTAAGACTTCTTCCAGACTGGCGTAGTCATTAGGTCCTTCCACCGATTTGATACGGAACTTCCGGTAATCCGCCCGCTTGGGCTTTCCTTTTTCATACACCACCATGGAACCCACGGACTGAAAACCACTGATATTGGAAATATCATAGGCTTCGATCCGCTCCGGCGGCTCCATGTGAAGCCATTTACCGATCTCTTTCACGGCTCCGATGGTACGCCCTTCTTCCTTCTTCAGCCGCTCCCGGTCCTGGTTCAGAATGATCTGCGCGTTATGCTGCGCAAGCTCCACCAGCTTTTCCTTGGTTCCTTTTTTCGGGACCCGGATATATACTCTCTGTCCCCGCTTCCGTCCGAGCCATTCTTCCAGAATCTCCCGCTCCTCCACTTCGTCGGACAGCATCAGCTCCTTCGGAATAAAAGGCGTCCCCGCATAAAACTGCTTCAGAAAGCTTTGCAGGATATCGGAACGCTCTTCTCCAGCCGCCACACGCAGATAAAAATGGTCCCGGCCAATCAGTTTGCCGTCCCGGATAAAGAAAATCTGGGCTACCGCGTCATCCCGGTCTACCGCCAGAGCCACCACATCTCGATCCGTTCCGGAGCTGCCGGTAATCTTCTGGTGCTCCCCGATTCTCCGAACGCTTTCTATCAGATCCCGATACTCCGCCGCGTCCTCAAAGCGCAGCTCTTCCGACGCCTGCTCCATTTTTGCCGTCAACTCCCGCAGCACTTCCTGAAAATTTCCTTCCAGAAAGCTCAGGGCCTGATCAATCTGCTTCCGGTATTCCTCCGGCGCAATCCATCCCTGACAAGGGGCCTTGCACTGATGGATATGGTAATACAGACAGGGCCTTTCCTTTCCCTGATCCGCCGGCAGTTTCTTGCTGCAGGAGCGGAGATGGTACAGCTTCCGCACCAGATCTATAGTCTCTTTTACCGCTCCTGCGCTGGTATAGGGCCCGAAATACCGGGATTTGTCCTTCTTCATCCGCCGCGCAAACAGTACCCGGGGGTAATCCTCCTGTACTGTTACCTGGATAAAAGGATATGCCTTGTCATCCTTAAGCATGGTGTTGTATTTCGGACGGTATTCTTTAATCAGATTACACTCCAGTACCAGGGCTTCCAGCTCTGAATCCGTTACAATGTATTCAAACCGTGCGATCTGCGGAACCATCTGTTCGATTTTCAGCCCTTTGTTCCTGCTGCTCTGAAAATACTGGCGCACCCGGTTCTTCAGGCTGACCGCCTTTCCCACATAAATAATCTCATCCCTGGCGTCATGCATCAGATATACGCCCGGCTTACCGGGCAGCTTTCTCAGCTCTTCCTCAATATTAAATCCCATTCTGGCCTTCCGCCTTCTCCGCTTCCGCTTTTTCCAGACCTTCTGCAGACTGCGCTGCGTTCTCCGGAACCTGCTCCTGTTTTTCCGCCGCTGCGCTTTCCGCTTCCGGGCCTTCTCCTTCCCGTTCCGCCTGAACCTGATGGAAAATTTCCATGAACTCTTTTCCGGTGATGGTCTCCTGCCGGATCAGAAAATCTGCAATCCGATCCAGCGCATCCCGGTTCTCGGACAGCAGCGTTTTCGCCCGGTCATAGGCTTCCTTCAGAACCCGCATGACTTCATGATCAATTTCCGTAGCCGTGGCGTCACCGCAGTTCAGATATGTCCGTCCCTCCAGATACTGGCTTTCCTGCTCTGCCAGCCCCATCAGGCCAAATTTGTCCGACATGCCATACTGAGTGATCATAGCGCGCACCAGCTTTGTGGCCCGCTCAATGTCATTTGCCGCGCCGGTGGTAACATTGTCAAACACCAGTTCCTCTGCGGCCCTTCCGGCCAGAAGGCCAACCACCATGGCCTCCAGCTCTTTCTTCGTATTCAGGTACTTTTCTTCCTCCGGCACCTGCATCACGTATCCCAGCGCTCCCATGGTCCGGGGCACGATAGTAATCTTCTGTACAGGCTCGGCATCCTTCTGCAGAGCGCTGACCAACGCATGTCCCACCTCATGGTAAGAGACGATCTTCCGCTCCTCCTGACTCAGAATGCGGTCCTTCTTCTCCTTGCCAACCAGGACAATTTCCACCGCTTCGAAGAGATCCTTCTGAGAAACGGCCTTACGCCCGTTTTTCACAGCCAGGATCGCCGCCTCATTAATCATATTAGCCAGGTCAGAGCCTACCGCGCCGGAAGTTGCCAGCGCAATGGCGTCAAGATCCACCGTTTCGTCCAGCAGAACCTTCTTCGCATGTACCTTCAGAATATTCACACGGCCCTTCAGATCCGGACGGTCCACAATGATCCGCCGGTCAAAACGGCCAGGGCGCAGAAGTGCCGGATCCAGCACCTCTGGCCGGTTGGTAGCGGCCAGAATCAACAGCCCTTTGGAACTGTCAAAGCCGTCCATCTCCGCCAGAAGCTGATTCAGGGTCTGCTCCCGCTCGTCATTGCCGCCGTAATGAGTATCTCTCGTCTTTCCAATGGCATCAATTTCGTCGATAAAAATAATGCACGGCGCATTCTTCTTCGCTTCCTCAAACAGATCCCGGACTCTGGAAGCTCCTACGCCCACGAACATCTCCACGAATTCTGAACCGGACAGAGAAAAGAAGGGCACATGTGCCTCTCCCGCCACTGCCTTGGCAAGCAGTGTCTTACCTGTTCCAGGCGGTCCCACCAACAGGGCTCCCTTTGGCAGCTTGGCTCCAATAGCTGTATACCTCTCCGGGCTGTGCAGGAATTCTACTACTTCCTGCAGAGATTCCTTTGCCTCATCCTGGCCTGCCACATCCTGAAATGTAATGCCCGTTTCCTTCTGTACATAAGCTTTAGCCCGGCTCTTGCCCACGCCCATCATGCCGCCGCCTTTATTCATATAGCGCATAATCAGATTCATACCCACCACCAGCAGCAAAATCGGCAGCGCTATGCTCAGAATGCCGGAAATAATGGATGCTGTCACATCCTCCGCTTCTTTGGAATAGACAATATCCTTTCCTTCCAGCAGCTCATTCAGACCATTCTCATCACCCACCAGGATCACCGAATACGTTTGACCTGGTCTTTCATCCTTCTGATCCTTCGGGGTCACCTCCAGCGTATTGCCGCTTAATACTACCTCGCTGACCTGGTCTTTCTTCACCATTTCCACAAACCGGTCATAGGTGATCTCTTCCGACGGAGCCTGGCCGGAGAGGCTGCTGTATATGCCGAAAAATATCAGACTGATCAGCAGACAAACCATCACCATCAGAAGCGTCTGTCTGTTTTTAGGCCCGTTCTGATCCTGGTTATTCTTCTGATTCTTTGGTTCCTGATCCATTCTTTCCTCCTGTGATGCGGCTTCGCCGCTTTTTTTATAAGTAACACTATACTAAAGTGTCCCGTGGATATAAGCGAAAATACAGGTCCTTTCAATTGCCGTTTTACAGGGCTAATCCAGAAGGCCCAGTCCCCTCAGGCCGTTTTCGATTCCCCGGTGGAACATATCGTCGGTTATATAATCTGCCAGCCCCTTTATCTTCTCCGGGGCATTTCCCATAGCCACCTTCACTGCAGCGTACTGGAACATGGAAAGATCGTTGTTGCTGTCTCCGAAAATCACTGTATCCTTCCAGTCAATGCCCTGGATACGGCACATAGCTTCAATTCCTACCGCCTTGGAGAACCCCTTTGGCACCAGTTCAACAGTGCCGCCGGCCATTCCCTCAAAATGGCGGATAGGATCGTACCAGTCCGCCAGCTCCCGGCAGGCTTCATCCGGATCCGACCCCGGCCGCACCTTTGCGCTGATTTTATTAATTTTCATACTGCGTTCATTGCCATGAATGGGTCTGTATCTGTCACCCAGCTGCCGTTCCACCAGATCGGCAAACCAGTCCACCTCTTTTGTATATTCCTCTTTGTCGAAATACATGTAATCCGGCCCTTCCATCACGGGCACCATTCCATGGGCACGCAGAATTTCCACAGATTTCCAGGCAGTCTCCGGATCCGGCTCCTTGCTGAACAGCCGCGTTCCGTTCTGCTCCAGATAGGTCCCGCAGGCTGCGATGATACCGTCAAAACGCATGGATTCCAGCTCATCCAGAACAAACGAGCGGCTCCGCCCTGTGCACAGGAAGGCCAGATGGCCCTTCTCCCGCAGTCTTGCCACTGCTTCTCTGGCGCTGTCAGGCACTCCCTTCTGAATATCATATAATGTTCCGTCCGCATCAAAAAACACTGCTTTTCTATCCATATGTTTCCCTTTTATCTCCTGTTTATCAGTTTCCCCTGTCAGAACCGGAAATCTCTCTGTCCGCCTTTGATCTTTTCCAGATTCTGTGTCAGAATCTCCCGGGTCTTTTCTCTGGGCACCGTCGGAATCTCCCGGGCGATCAGCGCCTCTCCTATGGCTTTTGTCTCCTCCGACGCGTAATCCTCCAGATATTCCTGCAGAGTCAGAAGCGCATTGGGATGACAGCAGTTCAGAATCTGCCGGCTCTTGCACAGCGCCATAAAACGGTCGCCTGTCCTGCCCTCCCGATAGCAGGCTGTGCAGAAGGACGGGATATAGCCCAGCTCCATCAGCCAGCGCACCACCTCATCCAGCGTCCGGTTATCACTGACATCGAACTGCTCTGACCGGGCGTCCTCCGGTTCCGGCTCACAGTAGCCGCCCACGCTGGTCCGGGATGCCCCGCTGATCTGCGAAATGCCGTAGCGGATCACCCTCTCCCGGCAGGCCTTTGATTCCCGGGTGGAAATAATCATGCCCGTATAGGGTACTGCTATCCGGATACAGGCGATAATCTTCGCAAATACATCATCACTGATGCCGTTGTCGAAAGCCCCCGGATCGATATCATCCGCATGCTTGACCCTGGGAACGCTGATGGTATGGGGACCCACACCGAAAGCTGCTTCCAGATGCTCGGCATGCATCAGAAGCCCGGCAAATTCATATCTGTACATTTCCAGGCCGAACAGCACGCCCAGGCCCACGTCATCGATTCCGCCCTCCATAGCCCGGTCCATAGCCTCGGTATGATACCGATAATCATGCTTGGGGCCTGTAGGATGAAGCTTTTCGTAGCTTTCCCGATGATACGTCTCCTGGAACAGGATGTACGTACCGATGCCTGCCTCTTTAAGCTTCCGGTAATTTTCCACCGTGGTGGCGGCGATATTCACATTAACCCGGCGGATTGCCCCGTTTTTGTGCTTAATACTGTAAATCGTCTGTATGCTCTCCAGTATGTATTCGATGGGATTATTGACCGGATCCTCGCCCGCCTCAATAGCCAGACGCTTGTGGCCCATATCCTGCAGAGCCATTACCTCCCGGCGGATCTCCTCCTGTGTCAGTTTCTTTCTGGCAATATGGCGATTCTTCTGATGATACGGACAGTAAACACAGCCGTTCACACAATAATTAGACAGATAGAGAGGAGCAAACATAACGATGCGATTCCCGTAAAAGTCCTTCTTGATCTGCTCTGCCAGCTCATAGATCTGTTCATTGGCAGAAGGCAGCTCACAGGCCAGCAGCACGGAAGCCTCCCGGTGTGACAGGCCTTTGCGAAGTCTCGCTTTTTCCAGAATCTCTCCTATCAGCTCTTCATTCTTTTTATTCTTCTCGGCCCAGGCCAGTGTCTCCATGATTTCCTCATGATCGATAAAATTGTCTGCACATTTAGACTTAGGATCATACATGCTATTTTCCTCCTCTTCCCTGTAGTTCCAGCATCCGGTCTTCACGTCAGAAAGCAGCAGCCGCACTTCGCGCCACGACAAAAACAGGCAGTGCGCCCTCCCGGCATTTGTCCAGTCGGTGCTTCTGCCTGTTCTGGTCACCGGTCAGCGGGCCGGTCCCTCAATCATCGCTTCCAGTAAGCCCTTATCGTCAGGATATACCTCAAAAAATGTATCCGTGGCCGCTTTCGTAAACAGCCGGAAATCCTCTTCCAATCCCGTCTGCCGCGGGATCTCATATGCCAGCGTAAAGACATCCCTGGCCATCTTCTGCACCAGAGACGCATCTTTCATCCTGCCCAGTCCCAGGATAATGGAAGAATACGTCTTGTCGTCCTTGCAGAGCTTCAGATAAAGCCGGGTCATATTGCACAGCTCCTGATACAGAGCCTCTTCTCCGACCTCGCCATAGCCCAGCGCCATTTCCACCTGCCAGTCATCCATGATCTGTGCCTTTTCCTTTGAGGCAGCCTTTTTCCGGAACATTCCCTTTGACGCATGCTTCAGATAATGCATGGTCATCCATCCCCGGATATAGTGATCGACTTCTGTGGTCTCTTTGGGCCGCTGTCCGTATCTGGCTTCCCATAATTTGGAACGCACCTCCGCTTCCGGCGTCATGCCCTCCGCTTCAATAGCCGCATCCAGTATCTCTTTCCGTTTCTTTTTATCAAGTTCCCGGCTGTACTCTGCCACCCAAGATTTTTCTTCCATATTCATACCTCCTGTATTCTGCCGCAGCAGAAATCTTTCGTCCGCATATGTGATTATTTTATCATATCCGGGCGGATAAGACAACTGAAATTCCAAAAGCAGGCCTGCGGCGCCGTTGCCGCTGACCTGCTTCTTCAATAGGGGAGGATAAGTATTTCTCTTATCTTTCGTAACTCATTGGAGGGGTTCCAATGAACACTTATAGTATTGACGGCTCTCCCCGTTTTATACAGTTTTTTCTTTTTTATTTTCAGCACCAGCACCAGGGGTAACACATCACCGGCCTGCCGCAGCAATACGGACAGATGCAGCTGCACATGGCGCAGAGCGCACAGGCAGACAGACACCCCTTCGACGCATTGCCCGAATTGCAGTCCGCCCCGTAGCCGCCCATGTGGGAATACCAGTCCGCATTACCCGACAGCTGCTGATACAGCCTCTGGAACTGCAGATTCTCCGGCTCCAGCTCCACAGCCCTTTGGGCGTC
>DVJR01000160.1 GCA_018716575.1 Candidatus Scatomonas merdavium
TCTGGTTTACCGGCTTTTAAAGAAAGGAGTAAAGGATACACCTTACACCGATCCGGAATAAATGTATGTGCCGGAATGAAGTCTTGAAGAGGGGGCGGCGCAGCCCCTTTTTCAGTGGAAAAACTCCATGCGTTATGCTACAATCAGAGCAGAAAGAGAGAAAAACACTGCCGGGAGATCCGAAACCAGACCGCTGGAGGCGAGTATGCCCTTGTCAATTAAGAGTATCTGGCTGTGATTTATAACCGGAAAGCCCAGGAATTTGTGGTACAGAATCTGGAAAAAATGGTGAACGGAGAGACAGCAGATGACACAAAAGCTTGACCTGAAAATAAAATTTCTGATGGGTGTGACCCTGTTTTCCATGTTCTTCGGAGCAGGAAATCTGATTTTCCCGCCCTATCTTGGAGCGCAGGCGGGAACTGCCGCCGTTCCGGCCTTCATCGGTTTTGTGCTGAGCGCGGTAGGGCTTCCGGTGCTGGGAGTCATCGCGGTGACGATGTCCGGGGGCTTAAGCACGCTGGCGTCCAGAGTGCATCCGAAGTTTGCGTTTGTCTATATTGCGGTGCTGTATCTGGCCATTGGGCCCTGTCTTGCGATACCGAGGACGGCCAGCACGTCATTTTCCATGGCAGGACCGCCGTTTCTGCCGGAGAGTGTGCCGGAAGCGCCGGTACAGCTTCTGTATACGGTGGTCTTCTTCATTGCGGCTTCTCTGGTAGCCATGCATCCGGAAAAGCTGACGGAATATCTGGGGAAAAGGCTGACGCCGGTGCTTCTGGTTCTGATTGCGGCGCTTTTTATCGCGGCAGTGATCAATCCGGCGGGCCCTGCGGCCCCGCCGGCGGACATCTACGCCCAGGCTGCGCCTGTAGAGGGATTTCTGTACGGGTATCAGACGATGGACACGCTGGCTGCGCTGAATTTTGGAATGATTGTGGCGATTAACGTGCAGGAACGGGGCGTCCGGGAAGAGAAGGCCGTTACGAAGGAGACGATTTTCGCGGGCTGGATTGCCGGAGCTCTGCTGCTGGTGATTTATGCCATGCTGACCTTTGTGGGGCGGCTTTCCGGCACAGCTTTTCCGGGAACGGCAAACGGAACGGAAGTGCTGATGCGGATGGCAGAGTATCTGTTCGGAAAGGCAGGAGCCGTGATTCTGGCGTTCATCTTTGTGATTGCCTGCTTTAATACCTGCGTGGGGCTCTTAAGCTGCTGCGGGAAATATTTTAACGGCTGTTTTCCGAAAATCAGCTACCGGGCCTGGGTCTGGAGCTTTGCGGCGATCTCGGCTCTGCTGGCCAATGTGGGCCTGGACGCGATTCTGAAATTTTCCGTGCCGGTGCTGAACGCCATCTATCCGCTGGCGATTCTGCTGATTATCCTGGCTTTCCTGCGGAAGGCCCTGAAAAGATTCCCGGCGGTATACCCTTTCGCGGCTTTTTTCTGCGGCATCAGCAGTGTGCTGACGGTGCTGGAGCAGCAGGGGCTGATGTTTTCCGCAGGCTCACAGCTGCTTCACTTGATTCCTGCCTACGAAGCGGGATTTGGCTGGGCGCTGCCCACGGTGATCGGCGCGCTGGCCGGAATTTTGTGGAACGGGCTGAGGGACAGAGCGCGGGCGGAAAAGATAAGAAGATGAGAAAATAAGAAAATGAGAAATAAGAAAATAATAAATAAGAAGATGAAAAGAGGATAAAGGAGTACGAAAGAATATGCCAGTTTTTGATTTCAACAATACGCCGGAGGAGAAGAAGGACCCGGTATGCACTTATACAGCGTTTCGTTCCAGTGAGCCGGAGGCTTCTCCGGAAAAGCCCATCCTGGTTCTGGATAACAGCGGCAGGGAGTGGAAGCACCATTCCTGCGGCGTCTTTGAAAATCCCAATAAGCGGACGGCTTTTGAATTCAAGGAGGAGGGAGGCGCCGTGAGCGCGGATATTCTGCAGATCGACGCCCGTTTTGTAAGCCTGGTGAAATGGCTTGGAGAGCATCGTATCAACGTGCGCCTTTCCGGACAGAACCGGGCGGACGGCTATGCGGTCTATCGAATCCGCGAGACAGCCTTCGGAGGAGGCACCAAGCTTTCGGCGGAGGACGGATTTCTGCAGTTTATGATTGAGCGGCTTCTGTCCAGCAGCGCCCCTTCTGAGGATCTGGAGGATGAGGATCAGGTGGAAAACGGCGATGAGATGAAGCTGACCAGTCTTCAGAGCATCACAGACTTCATGACCTGCGCAGGCCGGACCCTTCCGGACAACATCCAGCTCTGGGCCCGTCGGAATCTGGCAGTGGCCCGCTCCAGCGAGGTCAGCCCCGAGGAGCGCCGTCATGCCCAGCGCGCGCTCTCGATTATGATGAATATTCAGTGGAAGCACAATTATTTTGAGGCCATTGACCCGAAAGAGGCACGGCGGATTCTGGACGAGGAGCTTTACGGCATGGAGAAGGTAAAGCAGAGAATCATCGAGACGATCATCCAGATCAACCGGACACATACCCTGCCCGCCTACGGCCTTCTGCTGGTGGGACCTGCGGGAACCGGAAAGTCCCAGATTGCTTATGCGGTGGCCCGTATTCTGAAGCTTCCCTGGACGACGCTGGATATGAGCTCCATCAACGATCCGGAGCAGCTGACCGGAAGCTCCCGGGTCTATGCCAACGCAAAGCCGGGCATCATTATGGAGGCCTTTTCCATCGCGGGAGAATCCAATCTGGTTTTCATCATCAACGAGCTGGACAAGGCGAATTCCGGCAAGGGCAACGGAAACCCGGCGGACGTGCTGCTGACGCTGCTGGACAATCTGGGCTTTACCGACAACTATATGGAGTGTATGGTGCCTACCGTGGGCGTCTACCCCATCGCGACGGCCAATGACAAGAGCCAGATCAGCGCGCCTCTGATGTCACGTTTTGCGGTGATAGATATTCCGGATTATACGGCGGAGGAAAAGAAGGTGATCTTCTCCAGATTCGCCCTGCCAAAGGTGCTCCGGAGAATGAGCCTGCGGGCGGAAGAGTGTATCGTGACGCCGGAGGCTGTGGACGCGGTAGTGGAAAAATACGCGGATACCACGGGAATCCGGGATCTGGAGCAGGCCGCCGAGCATATCGCCGCCAACGCCCTGTATCAGATCGAGGTGAACGGCGTGAGCGAAGTGGTATTTACGCCGGAGATGGCAAGAGAGCTGCTGGGATAGCAGAATGAGAGCGTACTGCCGGGGTGTTGTCCCCCTGCATAAGTACGCTGCAGTGAAATAGAAAAAAGAGAAGAGCTTCTGACACAGATATGCGCCAGAAGCTCTTTTTTTCAGGCCCTGCGCCCGGTTCCCCGGGCGGGCATCATGGAATGCGGAAATACAGGTTACTCTGTCCGGAGCGCCGTGACCGGGTCGCTCTTGGCGGCCTTTTTGGAAGGAATCAGGCCTCCCAGCAGCGTCAGCAGTACGCTTAGGACAATCAGTATCACCGCGCCGCCCACCGGCAGGTAGGCGTTGATATCCTGGGAATTTGCCAGGTGGTGAATCAGGGCGTTGGCCGGAATCAGAATTAAAAGCGTCAGGCCGATACCGATAAGGCCGGCCGTCAGGCCGATGATAAAGGTCTCTGCGTTGAACACCTGGGAAATGTTCCCCTTGGAGGCGCCGATGGCCCTCAGGATTCCGATTTCCTTCTTTCGTTCCAGCACGCTGATGTAGGTAATGACGCCGATCATGATGGAGGACACCACCAGAGAGATGGCCACAAAGGCAATCAGCACATAGCTGATGACATCGATAACGTCTGTGACAGAGGACATGAGAGTCCCCACCATATCCGTGTAGGTAATGACCTGATCTTCTTTGCCTTCTTCCTCCATACGGCTGTTGTAATCGCTTAAAATATCGGTGACGTGTTCCTTG
>DVJR01000161.1 GCA_018716575.1 Candidatus Scatomonas merdavium
AATGTCAGCGACGGCTATGCCAGAAATATGCTGCTGCCGAAAAAACTGGGCGTGGAGGCGACGCCCAAGAATCTCAACGATCTGAAGCTGCAGAAGGCCCATGAGGAGAAGATGGCGAAAGAGGCGCTGGAGGCTGCGAAGGTATTCGGCGGGAAGCTCGAAGCCAGCGAGATTACGGTGGCCATCAAGGTGGGAGAGGGCGGAAAGGTCTTCGGCTCCGTCTCCGCCCGCGAGATCGCGGAGGCCGCGAAGGAGCAGCTGGGTTTTGAGCTGGACAAGAAGAAAATACAGATGGACGGCCCCATCAAAGAACTGGGGACGACTACAGTGACGGTAAAGCTGCATCCTCAGGTAGCGGCTTCGCTGAAGGTAAACGTGAAGGAAGCCTGACAGGAATATGACGGAGAGCCGCGGGAGTGACATCCCGCAGAGTCCGGAAAAATACAACGGGAGGGAAGCTGCATGGAAGAGGCTCTGATAAAGAGAATACTGCCTCACAGTGTGGAAGCGGAACAGTCGGTGATCGGTTCCATGCTTATGGGCAGAGAAGCTATCATGACGGCTTCGGAAATACTGACCAGCGAGGATTTTTACCAGCATCAGTACGGTATCGTATTTGACGCCATGGTAGAGCTGTTCAACGAAGGCAAGGCGGTGGATGTGATTACGCTTCAGAACCGACTGAAGGAAAAGGATGTGCCGCCGGAGATTTCGGCCATGGAATTTGTCAGAGATCTGCTGAACGCGGTGCCCACCTCGGCCAATGTGAAGTATTATGCCACCATCGTCAGCGAAAAGGCCATGCTCCGCAGGCTGATCCGCCTGACGGAGGAGATTGAGAATACCTGTTATCTGAACAAGGATCCGGTGGAGGAGATTCTGGACTCTTCGGAGAAGAAGCTGTTCCAGCTCTTTCAGCAGAGGGACTCCGGAGACATGGTTCCCATCCGGCAGGTGGTCATGGAGACCCTGGAGGGTATTGAGAGAGCGTCCAAGACCAAGGGAAATGTCACAGGGCTGGCTACAGGCTTTACCGATCTGGATTATAAGACCTCCGGACTGCAGAATTCTGACCTGATCCTGGTGGCGGCCAGGCCGTCCATGGGAAAGACGGCCTTCGTTCTGAACATCGCTGAATATATGGCGTTCAAGCAGAACCGTTCAGTGGCCATCTTCAGTCTGGAAATGTCCAGAAACCAGCTGATGAACCGTCTCTTTGCCATGGAGTCCCGGGTGAATTCCCAGAATCTGCGGACCGGCAACCTGAAGGACGACGAATGGGGAAAGCTCATAGAAAGCGCCGGAATTATAGGAGATTCCAATCTGATTATCGACGATACGCCGGGAATCAGCGTCCGGGAGCTTCGGTCCAAGTGCCGGAAGTACAAGCTGGAGCACGGGCTGGATATTGTGATGATCGACTATCTGCAGCTGATGACGGGCGGCGGAAGGAATACGGATTCCAGACAGCAGGAGATCTCGGATATTTCCCGGTCTCTGAAGGCTCTGGCAAGAGAGCTGAATGTGCCTGTGGTGGCGCTGTCTCAGCTGAGCCGTGCTGTGGAGAGCCGGACTGATCACAGGCCCATGCTTTCGGATTTGCGTGAGTCCGGAGCCATCGAGCAGGACGCGGACGTGGTTATGTTCCTCTACAGGGACGACTATTATCACAAGGATTCCGACATGAAGGGCGTGGCGGAGGTGATCATAGCCAAACAGAGAAACGGTCCCATCGGAACGATAAATCTGGTATGGCTTCCGGATTACACAAAGTTCATGAATTATGATAAAGGCGGCCGCCAGTAGCGCGGCGGCCTTTTTTGTCGAACGAATTTCGTTGTATTGCGGGGTACAGATGGTATAATGAAATGGACAAGTTGATTCTTAAAGGGAAGGGGCATATCCATGGAACAGACCTTGTACTCCGTAGCGGAGGCTGCCGCGCTCACAGGTGAAAAATCCTCGGCGCTCCGGTACTGGGAGGAACAGTTTGCGCTTGACATAAGAAGAAATGCCCGGGGAAGCCGCTGCTACAGCGGGGAGGATATTCGGATTTTCCTGTGTATTCAGGAACTGAAGAAAAAAGGCTATTCCTTAAAGGAAATCGGAGAGGTGCTGCCGCTTCTGCAGAATCCGGCAGATGTCCGTGAAGAAGAGGAACGCCGAAAAAGATTTTATGAGATTCTGGAGCACCTGTTCCGGGAGCTGAAGCTCCGGAAACGGCAGGAAGACAGATACCGGCGGGTAGACGAGGCAATCCGGCGGCACCAGATTGCCCGCAAGCAGGTGGCGGTGACGGAAGAGCAGAGCCGAAAGAAACGAAAATGAGGCGGGTCAGATGGCGGTGCTTCCGTAGGTTTTCCGGTATTTGACAGGGGTTATCCCCTCTGCCTGTCTGAATTTCCGGATAAAATGGCTGGCATTACAGAACCCCAGAGCTTCGGATATGGCGTCTACCGGCATGGCCGTCTGTGTCAGCAGGACACGTCCCTTGCGGAGTCTGCGGGCCATAATGTATTCCTGAGGCGTCATGTGGTAGATTTTCCGAAACTGCCGCAGAAAATAAGAAATACTGATGCCGCATACGTCCGCAAGCTGCCGGTTGGTAATAATGGTGTCCATATGGGCGTCGATATAGGCCTCGGCACGGATGAAATTCTGCCGTATGTCCTGGGAGATTTCCCTTGCGGACATACGGTTTTCATTTTCCAGGATTTCCAGCAGAAGACGGTAGAGTTCCAGCGACAGGTTGGGGGTCTCTCCAACCATAAGCCTCTGCTGCAGCAAACTTAAGGCTGCAGACGCGTCCGAAAATACGGCTCCTTCAATAACAGGCCCCTGCGTATCCGCGATATGGCGGATGATTCGGGCAGAATCGCCGCCGCAGAACTCTACCCAGGACATGCCCTCATCACTGTTCAGTATAGCTCTTTGCGGGAAAAGCGTCAATTTTCTTCTGGAGAAATAATACTCCTGTACTATTTTGAACGCCTTTGGTATCTTGTGCGGGAGGCGTCTGTTTTTTATAATAGAGTTATCAGGAACAGATGACAAGCGGAAAGGAGAAAGTAACAATGACGGGAAAAGAACGTTTTTATGCGGCTGCCGCCAGACAGAAAGTAGATCGGCCGCCGGTATGGATGAGCGCGCCGGTTGGGCAGGAGCTGAAGAACATGTGTCAGTATTACGGGGTGAAGGACTGGCATGAGCTGCAGGTGAAGGCGGGGGATGATGTGTATGCTTTCGATATCCCCTATGATTCGGGCTACGCTACCAGTATTGCCGCTGCCTTTGAGTGGTATATGAACGGTTCCAATGTGGATCCGGAGCACCGGACGCTGACGGCGGACGGCTGTTTTAAGGATGCGGAGGAGCTGGAGGATCTGGCGTTTTTCGACTGGCCGGATCCCACGAAATACATTGACGCCGACGAGGTGCGGAGACGCTGTGAAATGGCTCCCTCTGACAGAGCCGTGCTGGCCCAGGTGTGGAGCGCTCATTTTCAGGATGCCTGCGCGGCCTTCGGAATGCAGACGGCGCTGATGAATATGGTGACGAACCCGGATATTTACCGGGCGGTTGATGAAAAGATCGTGGAATTCTATCTGAAAGCCAATGAAGTGATTTTCGAGGCAACAAAGGGAAAACTGGATGCGATTATCATCGCCAATGATTTCGGAAGCCAGCTGGGGCTTATGATTTCCAGAGAAATGATTCATGAATTCGTCATGCCCGGAGCGAAGCGCATTATAGACCAGGCTCACAGCTACGGGGTAAAGGTCATCTATCATTCCTGCGGAGCGGTATTTGACGCTATGCCGGAGATGATCGAGGCGGGAGCAGACTTCATTCATCCGCTTCAGGCCACGGCGGTAGGCATGCAGCCTCAGAGGATTAAAGACGCCTATGGCGACCGCGTTTCCTTCTGCGGCGGGGTAGATATTCAGGAACTGCTGCCCAACGGTACGCCGGAGCAGGTGCGGGCAAAGGTACGGGAGCTCAGAGAGATCTTCCCCACAGGGCTGATTATTTCTCCCAGCCAGGGAGTTATTCTGGACGACGTGCCGCCGGAGAATGTGGCGGCCATGCTGGATGAGGCGCTGAAGATCTGACAGTAAGGCCAGGGTTATCCGCCGGACGGGTGATCCTGGCTTTACTGCTGCGCAAAAAAAGAGGATGTCCCAGAACAAAGCGTTCCGAGCCATCCTCTTTGAGCGTTCGAGTGACTGCCGGATTATTCAGCAGAAATAGCACCTGTCGGGCAGGCTTCCTCGCAAGCGCCGCAGTCTACACAGGTAGAAGCGTCGATTTCGTATTTTCCGTCGCCTTCGCTGATCGCGTCAACCGGGCATTCGCTTACGCAGGTTCCGCAGGATACACACTCATCAGAAATTACACGTGCCATCGTTTTATCCTCCTTCAAACTTTGACGATAGTCTGACGGACCTCTTCTCTGAAGTCCTAAGCACATTCTAATATATATTTTTTCAGAATACAAGTACAAAATTAGGAACATTCATTTTATATCTGTGCCCTTGCGCCGGAGAACAAAAGGTATTATAATGGGAAAAGCACAAAATAAGGAGGAAAAACCAATGGCAAAAGTAACCAAAGATATGACGATTGGAGAACTGCTTCAGGTAGATAATAATATTGCTGGAATTCTGATGAGAGCTGGAATGCACTGCCTGGGCTGTCCGTCCGCACAGGCTGAATCTCTGGAAGAGGCGGCTATGGTGCATGGGCTGGATGCGGATGTTCTGGAAGCTCAGATCAACGATTACCTGGGCGCGTAATGCCGGAGAGCAGAACAGCGGGATGAAACAGAGGAGGGTGTCTTGAACCGGAAAGTTCGCGGATGTGCATCATCCGGACTGCGGTTTGGACAGCCCTCTTATTTTCTCAGCAGAGATACTTTACCCGGAACCAGTAATTGTACAGATAGGAGAAGCCCAGGGAAGAATACAGCCGGATGGCCGGATCGTTGTTGCGGACTACCTGCAGGTAAGCGCGGCGGGCGCCGCGTTCCAGTCCCCGGTTCAGAATGGTCCGGCAGATAGCCGAGGCAAAATGCCGTCTCCGGCAGTCAGGATGTACATGGATAGCGTAGATGCCGATATATTCCCTGTCCAGGATGCCGAGTCCCGTAGCCACGATCCGGCCGCCTTCGTGTATGGAGGCGCAGATGGTTTCCTTAGGGATAGCCCTGTACATGGAAGGAACCACCATCCGATGCATGACATTTGTGGTTCCCTTCAGGGCAAAGAGAGCGTCGATCCAGGTGCGGGGGATAAAGGAACTGATGTCCACCGGAGCGCCGGACTCCGGGTAACGGCAGAGTTCGGGAATAACCATCACATTGGTGGAATGCTGGACAACATACTGGCTGTGTTCCAGCCGGGCGTCGAAATCCGGAGAGATCAGAGGGGAAATCTTGAAGATGCACGGAGTTCCCCATTTCCGGTAAACGTCCTCACAGTAGGCGATTTTTTCCGGAATCGGCAGTGCCGAAGGGCCGATCTGCTCCACGCTGTTGGTCCGGTGTGTATAGAAATAAGAAAAGCGCAGCAGCCAGCCGTCATATATCTGGATCTGGTGGGACGGCCAGGCGTTCAGCGATAAATCTTCAATTGTTTTGATAACGGAATTCATGCAGGCCTCTTTTCTGCTTGGCCGGCTTCGGTCCGCCGGCAGCAAGTTCATTATAATATAGAGAGAAAAATCCGACAAGCAGAAAATATGAAGGAAAACAGGTTTGCATAATTGCAGAAAAGGGAGTATAATAGACGCGATACAATTGTGTAAAACGAATGAGGAGAAATACGAATGGCGAAAGTTTTGAAAGTGTTCGTTAATGTGATATTGATACTGTTTATCCTGACCGGTCTGGCGCTTCTCGTTCCGCCGCTGGCGGGCATCACCACGGTTGTGGCTGAAGCGGAGATGGAGACGAATATGCAGACGGGTTCCGTGACATACGGTCTGAGCACGTCTCTTGGCGATCTGAATGCGGGCGACAGGATTCTCTGGGCGGATGACAGTTCTGCATATATATATGAAGTAGTTGCAGTGGATACAGAGACGGGTACTGCCACGGTGCAGACTGCCGCAGGAGCGCCTGAACGGGAGCTGGAACTGGGGAATACGGCTCAGCGGGCCGTGTTTACAATTCCGTTTATCGGTTACGTGTCCATCGCCCTGCAGACCATGGAAGGGCGCATTATCCTCGGGCTGGCCGCGCTGCTTCTGATCGTGCTCTTTATCGTGGCGGAGGTATGGAGCCGCCGCAGCGAAGAGGAGGAAGAGGACGACGAGGACGAAGAAGAGGATGAGGAGCTGAGCCGGAAGGAGCGGAAGGCCCGGGAGAAGGCCAGAAAGCAGCAGCGGAAAGAGAAGAAAAGGAAGGAGAAACGGGGCGAAGGAGAAGAAGACCTGTTTTTCCAGGAGCTGGCAGATAAGAAGCGCTCTGCGGATGCCGAGAGAGAGCGGGGGATGCAGATGAAAACTGATCCCTCAGATGAAATGGCAGAGTCCAGAAAACCTGTTCCAGAGCAGGATGCAGAGGTGTTCATCCAGCATGTGGATGGTTTTGCAGGAGAAGCAGAGGATGAGACGGAGCGCCTGCGCCGGGAGGAGGAAGCTCTGACTGCGGAACTGAAAGCAGCAGATGCATCAGGAAATACTGCAGAGGCGGATGATGTTCTTGAGCCGGATAGCCTGCCGGATGACCGGGAGATGTCGGAAGAGGATTCCGAGGTTCAGGAACTGAAAGATGCTCTGGCTGAAAATGATAAAGGAAAAGAAATCGGAACTGATACGATTCCAAATGTGCAGGCGGCCCTGGAGGCGGCGCTGGAGACCCAGCAGGTCAGCCATTCGGTTCAGGTTCCGGAGACAGCATATGCAGAAGCGCCGGAGGAGACAGGGGAGATGCCGGAAGAGATTGAACTTGCCATGCCGGTAAAGAGTGTGGAAGAAATGCTGCAGGAGGCTTATACGGACGGAGACGATCCGGTCCTGCGGGAGGATGAGATTACGGGAGTCAAGTTTGTGGACTTTTCGGATTGCTTATAATATGGAAGAAGAGGGTGTCTCAAAACTGCCATTGAGACACCCTCTTTGCGCTCTGTTTCAGAAGAGCTGATTAAAGGAAGAATAATCCGGATACCATGTTCCGCCTGTCTGAATAGTAAGCAGTTCGGCAATTTCCCGGTATGCTTCCTGTTGTTTTAGATCCTGTGCGATATTACGAAGTCGGGAGATCAAGCTCCGGATTCTGAGATTTGAATTCGCGTAAAGTATCCTTCGACCTGAAACCGCCATCCTGTATCGTCTTCATAACATGCGCCGTATCCTTGCCGGCCTGTTCTGAAGTCTGCTTTGCAGCTTCGTCGTAACCGGGGACATACTCACTTCCCGGAATGGCATTGCTGACAGATTCCACGCTTTTTGTCGTCCACTTTTCAACTGTGGGTATAATCGCTTCGTTGCGCTCGCCCTCCCGGTAGCCGTCGCCGACAGCCTTCAGATCCTGTCCGATTTCCACGCCGGTGAAGAATGCCTCGATTCCCTTTACCATCTTTTTTGACAGGTCAAGTGCATTTTTCACAGTCGGGGCGAGCTTTTCCAGCAGGCCCTTCGCCCATTCCTTTATCTTATCCTTGCCCCAGTTTACTCCGGCTTCCTTTGCAGCTTCCACCGCTTCATCGATCAGTTCGTCCTCACTGGGTAATTCGCTGGGCTGATTACCCGCGCTGCTGTCGTCAGAGTCGGGCCGTTCGTTTGTATTGCTGTCGTTTTCGCCGGAAGCGTCGTCCAGATCGGCGCCGCCGCTTTCCGGGCCGTTGCCGTCATCGCCTGTACCCTCTCCGGCTGCGTCATCCTGGCCTGGTTTATCCGGTTCCGGATCGTCGGTGTCCGGCTTCGGGTCATCCGGATTGTCCGGTTCGGGCGTTGGGGACGGGGTGTCAGGTTCATCGGGATCCGTATCTGATTCAAAATCTTCATAGAAATATTCAAGCCCCGGAGGAATTGGCGGCGTATGTCCAAGATATACCTTCATACCCCAATAGTCCAATTTTACAGCGCCCCCTCCTTCTAAATCTGGATTAGCCCACCATAACCAAGGGCCGCTAGGGTCTTCTTCTTCACGCGCTGGATCTTCTTGTTCATACCATACGACATTCGAATTAATGCACCAAGTGGCATCATCATTTTGATCCTTCGGATCAGAATAGCGAGTATCATACACATATACTATATCGCCTGGAAATTCGTAATACCAAAGATACTTATTCAGACGATACTGATACCATTTTCCGATTGGCATTTTCTCATATTCTTCCAGTTCCTCTCCTGGCTCATCCGGTTCCTGGGTCGGTTCCGGCGTAGGCTCGGGAGTCGGTTCCGGCGTAGGCTCAGGAGTTGGTTCCGGCGTAGGCTCGGGTTCATCGGGATCCGGATCGTCCGGATCCGTCGGCCCGCTTCCGCCGCCCGGAGTCGGGGTTGGATCAGGATTGTCCGGGTCATCCACATCGCCCTTGCCGTCCGGATACGGCGGTTCTTTTTCGAACGCAGCCGTGTATTCATCATATGAGTATTCTTTGCCGCCCTGAATTTCCCATGTTCCGTCCTCCATCTGTACCGCAGTTGCTCCCGCAAACCAGGATTCCTGTCCATTATTTTCCAAAGAATAGAACAGGCCGCCGCCGAAATACCAGGCCTTTCCGCCTGCTGTCGTCAGCCATACGCCGACCGGGACAGAATCTTCGGAGCTATCCCCTTCCGCTTTGTCAGTCAGTACGGCAGTTGGCTTAATGCTCATGCTCATCAAAACGGCTTTTTCGCTGTATTCCTGATAAAAGGATACGAGCTGTCCGATCTCTTCTTCCGGCACGGGTTCCGTCTGTACGTCCGAAAGGCCGCCGAAAGGAGATGCGCCGGACAGGACGCTGTCCTGCGCGGTATCTTCCTGCTCCGGTTCACCCGGCTGTTCCTCCGTTCCGGACTGCGGGCCTGCGCTGTCCTTCTGCGTTTCCGCGGCCACGGACTCTGTTTCACCGCTCTCTTTGTCTGTTTCGGCAACAGGCTCAGCCTGCAGCACGCTTTCGGCTTCCGCTTCCTCTTCGGTCTCTGCCGCAGGCTCCGCCGGAATCTCTGTCTCCGTTTCCTGAATCACGGCGGCGGCGGACTGCCCTTCCTCCCCGTTGGCCGGTGAGGCGTAAACGACAGAAGGAACCGCCATGGAAACCGCGAGCGACAGCGCCAGACATTTATAAAGATTCTTTCTCCTCATCAGTCGTTCACCTCCAATGCCGCCGCCAGGGCTATGAGAATCTCCAGGTCTTCATCCTCCGGCAGTTCTCCCACCGTATATCCGCTTACGGAATAACTGATTCCGTCCACCACGGTATTCAGAAGGATAACCGCGCTTTTTTCCGTTTCCTCATAATAGGAGTTCATGACAAATACCTGATCGCCTATTTCCGTAAGCGCAGAATCAATCAGATACATTTCCTCCACGTCGAAATCGGTATAAATGCGGTACGCCTCCCGGGCTTCTTCCGTCATCTCGGACAGCGTGCCCTCCAGCAGCGCGGATTCACCTGCGCTCAGCATCAGACGCAGGCCGTCCGCAGACGCAAAGGCAAAGGCTGTGCCTTCTTCGGTAACGCCCGTGTCCATAACCATCCCTGCCGGAAGTTCAAGCTTCATATCGTACAGGGTCAGGCAGTTGCCTTCTTCGGATTCGCGGAAGGTCACGACACCCTCCTGCTGGGTAAGCGTAAGCAGCTCTTCGCCTTCCGGGGCCTCTTCCGCAGCAGCCCCTGTTGACGGCGATGCCGTTTGTTCGTCCGCGCTTGCCAGTCCCGGCGCGGCGATCAGTACCGCGGCAAGTGCCACCGCTCCTGCCGACAGCGCAAAATAGCTTTTCTTCATTCATTTCCTCCTCTCTGGATACAGATAACTGGAAGGATTGCAGATTCGATTCCTTCTGCGCGTCCCTCTGAAAAAATTATAGTCTCTGCGTTTGCGGCAGTCCAGTGAAAAGGCCGTTCGCCCAAAAACTCTGGGACAGAATCGCGTTGCCCCGGCATGCTGCGGGGAAATGAAAAAAATGTAAAAAGGGCTTGCTTTTTCGGGAGTTTGTAGTTATAATAGTTCGTGTTGTGACATTGATAGCTGAGAAGCGTGAGGTTGCTGCCCGTATGTGGCAGGTTTTCCGTGGAGCGAATGTCAAGTTAGGAAACTGGCGACAAGTCACTGTACAATAGGAAATGTCCACAGAAAAGTGGAAACAACGTGTGAAAGTTTATGACACACACGGAGATGTGTACAGTCACCGCTTGTCGTACTCGAAAAGTGCGAAAAGGAGGCGACTTTTTTTATGGCAAGTCAAGTAATGAGAATCACACTGAAGGCGTATGATCATCAGCTGGTGGATGCGTCTGCGAAGAAAATCATCGAAACGGTGAAGAAGAACGGTTCAACCGTAAGCGGACCGGTGCCGCTGCCCACGAAGAAAGAGGTTGTTACCATTCTGAGAGCTGTTCACAAGTACAAAGATTCCCGTGAGCAGTTTGAGCAGAGAACCCACAAGAGACTGATTGACATCATCACGCCCACTCAGAAGACAGTGGATGCTCTTTCCAGACTGGAAATGCCGGCAGGTGTCTACATCGACATCAAGATGAAGAACAAATAAACAAACGTAACTTCAGTTAATTGATATAGAAGTAATCGCACAGTCAATGACGCGCATTCCACTTATATCTGTTAACTAGAATGAGCTCCCGAACAGGGCGCTCCGCTGTAGAAAAACAGGAGGTAAAAAGAATGAAGAAAGCGATTTTGGCGACAAAAGTTGGAATGACTCAGATTTTCAACGACGACGGAGTGCTGACTCCGGTAACTGTGCTTCAGGCTGGTCCCTGCGTCGTAACCCGTGTAAAGACGGTGGAGAACGACGGATACAGCGCAGTGCAGGTAGGATACGGCGATATCCGCGAGAAGCTGGTGAACAAACCGGACAGAGGACAGTTTGACAAGGCAGAGATCCCCTATAAGAGATTCCTGAAGGAGTTCAAGCTGGAGGATGCTGAAAATTACGAAGTAAAGCAGGAGATCAAGGCCGATATTTTTGCCGCGGGCGATAAGGTGGATGCTACTGCCATCAGCAAAGGTAAAGGATTCCAGGGCGCCATCAAGAGACATGGACAGTCCAGAGGACCCATGGCTCACGGTTCCAAATATCACCGCCATGCGGGTTCCAACGGCGCCTGCTCCGATCCCAGCAAGGTATTCAAGGGAAAGAAAATGGCCGGCCACATGGGACATGTGAAGGTTACTGTACAGAATCTGGAGGTTGTGCGCGTGGACGCGGAGAACAACCTGCTGCTGGTTAAGGGCTCCGTACCCGGACCCAAAAAATCCCTGGTAACGATCAGAGAAACCGTGAAAACGGTTCAGTAACCTTTTAACTGGAAAGGAGGAACATACAGATGGCAAACGTATCTGTTTATAATATGGAAGGCAAAGAAGTAGGAACCATGGAGCTTTCCGATGCCGTATTCGGCGTTGAAGTGAAAGAAAACCTGGTTCATCAGGCGGTTGTGCAGCAGCTGGCAAACAACCGTCAGGGCACACAGAAGGCAAAAACCCGTTCAGAAGTGAGCGGCGGAGGAAGAAAGCCCTGGAGACAGAAGGGAACCGGACATGCGAGACAGGGTTCCACAAGAGCTCCCCAGTGGACCGGCGGCGGCGTGGTATTCGCACCCGTTCCGAGAGACTATTCCTTCAAGATGAATAAGAAAGAAAAGAGACTGGCTCTGAAGTCTGTTCTGACCAGCAAGGTTCAGGAGAATAAATTCCTGGTGCTGGATGAGCTGAAATTCGGAGAGATCAAGACCAAAGAGATGAAGAAGGTTCTGGATAACCTGAAGGTAGACAGAGCGCTGGTGGTAATCGGTGACGACAGCGAAAACGTAGTTCTTTCCGCGAGAAATCTTCCGGGAGTGCAGACGGCATTCGTAAACACCATCAACGTATATGACATTCTGAAATACAACACCGTAATCGCAACCAAGAGCTCTGTGGAGTCCATCGAGGAGGTATATGCGTAATGGCTAATATTCAGTATTATGATGTGATTTTAAAACCGCTTGTTACGGAAAAAAGCATGAACATTATGGGAGAAAAGAAATATACCTTCCTGGTTCATCCGGAAGCAAACAAATCCCAGATCAAAGAGGCTGTTGAGAAAATGTTCGACGGCGTGAAGGTAAAAAGCGTCAACACCATGAATCAGGACGGCAAGACAAAACGCCGCGGAATGACTTACGGCAAGACAGCTAAGACCAAAAAGGCTATCGTTGCTCTGACAGAAGAGA
>DVJR01000162.1 GCA_018716575.1 Candidatus Scatomonas merdavium
GGTTCTATGTAATTTTCTCTGGGAATCTCTCCGAAGGAACCATCGCAGGTCACCACGATTCCGATGGTAGCGTGATCTGTAATGACCTTCTGCGTTCCCAGCTCCGCAGCCTGGGAGAAGGGAATCTCATAATCAAACCAGGGCGTCTTCACCATCCGCTCTGCTCCGTCCTCGATATGACCCTCGCTTCCCGTCACCATAAAGCCCACGCAGTCGATCATGCGGACCCGCACTTCCACATCATCGGAAATTCTCACGGCCGCGGCCTCTTTGGGTATGAATTTGGGCTCCGTGGTCATAATTGTCTTCCCCGCCGCTGACTGAGGCAGCTCATCCCTGGCCCGGGTCCGGGCGTGCTCATCCTCGATGCCCGGCAGCACGCAGAGATCCATGAACCGCTTGATAAACGTGGATTTTCCGGTGCGCACCGGTCCTACCACCCCCAGATAAATCTCGCCTCCCGTCCGGGACTGAATATCCCTGTACAGGTTATATTCGGAACTTTTGTCCATAAAAATACCCCTTCCATATATACTGCTACAATATATGCAAGAGGTATTTTCCCTATGTGTTTCAATTTTGTTACTATTCGCAGCCGATTCAGCGAATCCGCCCGGGACGTTACTCGATCTCGATGTCCAGAGGCTTATCGAGTTCTTCCGACACATATTTGCCGTTCTTTTTCCGCTGCCGCACACATTCCGTCAGAAGATATTCTATCTGTCCGTTCACAGAACGGAAATCGTCCTCAGCCCAGGCGGCTATCTGGTTGTACAGCTTTGTGGAAAGGCGGAGCGGAATCTGTTTTTTCTGGTTATCTGCCATAGGCTCATTTCCTGTCTAATCAGTACAGGCTGCCTGAATTTACCACAGGCTGGGCGTCATGGTTTCCGCAGAGAACCACCAGAAGGTTGGATACCATGGCGGCCTTACGCTCGTCGTCCAGCTCCACCGTATGCTTCTCATCAAGGCGCTCCAGCGCCATCTCCACCATGCCGACGGCTCCTTCCACGATCATCTTTCTGGCATCTATGATTGCCGAGGCCTGCTGTCTCTGCAGCATCACTGCCGCAATCTCCGGAGCGTAAGCCAGATACGTAATGCGCGCTTCCAGAATCTCCAGGCCAGCGTCCGCCACCTTGCTCTGAATCTCGTTCCGGATACGCTCTGCCACTACCTCACTGGAACCCCGCAGGCTCCCCTCATCCGCAATGCCGTCTCCCGTGGTGTCCACACCCGGAGCCACATCATAGGGATAGATGCGGACAATATTGCGCAGCGCGCTGTCGCACTGAAGAGAAAGATATTCCTTGTAATTATCCACTTCAAACACAGCTTTCGCTGTGTCTACCACACGCCACATGACCGCGATGCCGATCTCCACCGGGTTTCCCAGGCAGTCGTTGATCTTCTGCCGGTTATTGTTCAGCGTCATGATTTTCAGGGAAATCCTTTTTCCCGTGGCTTCCACAGTGCCTGCCTGGGCCGCCGCGTTCATCAGCATCTTTCCCGCGTCATTCACGTCTCCGCTCTGGTTCAGCCTGGTCTTCGCCGCCGGATTGACCGCCGTACAGAAAGGATTTACATAATAGAATCCTTCTTCCTTCAGCGTTCCCACATAGTTTCCAAAAAGTGTCAGCACAAGAGCTTCCTGAGGCTTGAGCACCTTCAGTCCGCACAGAGGAAGCCAGCCAAGAGCCATCCAGAGCCCTCCGATGACGATCATCGCCACCGCCAGAGGCATCAGCGTCCCTGCCTCTGCCATTACACAGCCTGCCGCGAAAATTCCGATCCCCGCCGCATACACCAGTAAAATCAGAAACAGCATCGCCAGTCCGTTCTTTTTCCCTTTCAGTATTTTTTCCTGCATCACGCACACCTCCTCTTTTTGATATCAAAATCATATCACAATAATATTTATATGTCAATGCGCTTTCCCACGTGCCCCTGCAAAAAGACATGGCAGAAAAAAGAACCGGGCGGCAGAAGGACCCGCGTCCAGGCAGGCTTTTTCCCCCGGACGCAGGTCCCTTTTTTCTCCTTTTTCTTTCCTTTTTTCCTTCTCTTTTTTCTCTGTTCTCTCTCTTTCTTCCGGTTTCTCTCTTACCAGCGGGAATCCATATCACCCTTTCTTCTGCTGAATGCCAGCACAATGCTGTCGATGCCTAGCAATACCAGATAACAGCCGATGATCGTATCCAGGGATAGAAACGCTGCCGCAGGATTGAACAGCATCAGCACTGCCAGAATCAGCCCCAGAATATTCAGTACCAGCGTCAGATAGTAGCTGAAGGGATTCAGGAATTTCAGAATGCGGGGCTGGGTGGCCAGTCTGGAAATGCAGTGGGCCAGAAACCACAGCGGAAACAGAACCGCGGCCGCTATGCTTCCCGCTCCCGGATACACCAGAAGCATGACGCCGGCCATCACGCTTAAAATTCCTGAAATCAGCGATAATATGGGGCCGAAGCCTGTATAACGCTCCATTTTTACATAAAACAGGATGTCCGCGATACCGGTCAGAACCGCCAGCAGTCCATACAGGAGCACAAGTCCTGTCAGAGCCGCGCCTGGATGGCTCAGGGTCCATATTCCAAGAATCACCAGCAATATTCCTATTATAAACTGCATCAATCTGAAGCCCGAATATCTTCTCATCTCTTTACGCCTCCTTACGCTCCAGAATTTCCATGAATTCCCCGCCTGTGATCGTTTCCTTTTCATACAGATAAGCCGCCAGCTCATCCAGCTTCTTCCTGTTCTGCTTCAGGATTTCCACAGCCTTCGCATGTTGTTCCTTCACAATCGCCACAACCTTCCTGTCAATTTCCTTCTGCGTCTCAGGCGAGCAGGCCAGAGAGGTATCTCCGCCCAGATACTGGT
>DVJR01000163.1 GCA_018716575.1 Candidatus Scatomonas merdavium
TTTAAGAATGTGGATGGAATCTATGCATGTATGATGAAGCATGCGGATATCCTGCGGCCCAAGTTCGAGGCGGTTGTCAGAATTCTGGACGCGGAGCTGGGCGGCCTGGGAATTGGCTCCTGGAGTATGCCCAGAGGCGGGTATTTCATTTCCTTTGACGCTATGCCGGGATGTGCCAGGACTATAGTGGATATGGCAAAGGAAGCGGGACTGGTGATGACCGAAGCAGGCGCAACCTATCCCTATCACAAAGATCCGGCAGATTCCAATATTAGGATTGCACCGTCCTGTCCCACAATGGAAGAACTGGAAGCAGCCTCTGACGTGTTTGTTCTGAGCGTAAAGCTGGCCAGCGTCAGGAAGCTTCTGGAGAAGATGGGCTGACCGGAACTGTATACAACACATAGCATATAGCTGACCGCGCCCCGACGGTTTGCGCCTGCCCGTGCCGGGCAGGCCTGATGTATTGGGGCGCGGTTTGTTTTATTTGGGGAGAAGGGCTGTGGACGCGCTTCATCTGGAGCCGGAAATATGCTTTACCAGACTTTCAAAGAATGATATACTGAATGTACAAAATACAGAAGGCGGGTTCGTTATGAAAAGGTTATCGAAAAATGCAAAAATCATGCTGGTGGTTGCGGCCGTTTTTGTGGTGGCTCTGATCTGTATTTATCTGTTTGGAGCCCGACATTTTTCTACTCATTTTTTTCCGGGCACAACCATAAACGGGATTGACTGCGGCGGAATGACAGTCAGCGAGGTAAAGTCACTTCTGCAGGAAAGAATCGGGGAGTACAGGCTGGAGCTTCTGGAGAGAGGCGGCGCTACTGAAGAGATTACCGGAGAGCAGCTTGGCATGGAATATGTGGATGACGGCGGGGTCGAAGCTTTGCTGGAGCAGCAGGATGGCGGAGCGTGGATATTCTCAGTTGGCGGAAGCAAAACTTATGAGACCAGCGCGAATTTCTCTTATAATCAGTCTGTTCTGGAAGTGGTTATGGATGGCCTTGCATGCTTCCAGGAGGAGAACATTACCGCACCTGCGGATGCGTACATAAACGACAACGGAACTGCATATGAAATTGTACCGGAAGTACAGGGAAATACACTGAATCGTGACAGGACAAAGCAAGCGCTGATTGAGGCTATCGAATCAGGCACTACAGCTTTGGATCTGGATGCGGCCGGCCTGTATGAAGCGCCGTCAGTACTCAGCACGGACGAGGGGCTGAACGCGGAAGTGACGCAGTTAAATCAGATGACATCGGCTCAGATTATCTATGATTTTGCAGATCGTCAGATGACGGTGAACCGGGATACAATCAAAGGATGGCTGGTGAAGGGAGAAGACGGCTCTTATGCTCTGGATCAGAATCAGGTAGCAGAATGGGTGCGGAACATGGCATATGAGACGGATACCTTCGGGCTTGAGCATGAATTTAAGACCTCTCTGGGGCCGACCATTACACTGGCCGGCGGAGGAGACTACGGCTGGGTTATCGATCGGGACGCCACGACGGCGGCTCTGGTGCAGGCTATTCAGGAAGGCCAGAATATCACCACGGAGCCTGTGTATCTGTACGAGGGCAAGGACCGCTCCACCAATGATATCGGAGACACCTACGTGGAAATCTGTATTACGACTCAGACTATGTGGTGCTATAAGGACGGCCAGCTGGTGGTGGAGACGCCGGTGGTGACGGGCGATCATGCCACCGGTTTCGATACGCCTTCCGGAAGCGTATGGGCCATAGACGCCAAGAAGGCGGATGCACAATTTACGCTGTTTCCTGTGAAGGTGGCGTTCTGGCTGCCTTTTAACGGAGACTGCGGCATACACGATTCTACCTGGCGCGGAGAGGGTGAATACGGCGGACAGACGTATCTGACGGATGGTTCTCACGGATGTGTCAACACGCCCTATGACGCCGCTTCCAAGATTTTTGACGCCGTAGAGATAGGGGATCCGGTGATTGTCTATTACAGTACGGATCAGGTGGTAGGACCGGAGCCGACCCAGGAGGTTACTATGGGATGATGCGCTCATCGGACCGGATAATAAAAAAACGGGCAAGAGGAGAAAAATTATGAAAATAGTGGTTTTGGCCGGAGGAACCAGTACGGAGCGGGATGTATCCATCGTTTCCGGCACGGGCGTATGCAAGGCGCTGCGGGAAAAGGGGCACAGCGCCGTTCTTCTGGATGTGTTTTTCGGGTGGCCGGAGGCGGATGCGGAAACGGCATTCGGCGGCGACTATGACGTGGAAGCTGCCGCCGCGCGCATGAGAGGCTGGAGCGAAGAGCTGGAGCAGGCGAAGAAAAGCAGACGGGAGTTTTTCGGGCCGAAGGTGATCGCTCTCTGCCAGGCGGCGGATATGGTATTTCTGGCTCTCCACGGAGCCAATGGCGAGGATGGAAAGGTGCAGGCAGCCTTTGACCTGTTTGGCATCCGCTATACAGGAACCGGATATCTGAGCAGTGCCATTGCCATGGATAAGAAGCTGACCAAAGAATTTTTCCGGGCCTTCCGGGTGCCGACTCCCGGAGGGGCAGTGTTTACGCGGGGTATGGAGAGGACAGAGCTGACCGACTGTGGCCTGAACCTTCCGGTGGTGGTAAAACCCTGCTGCGGCGGCTCCAGTGTGGGCGTAGCGGTGGCGCGGACGGAAGAGGAGTATGAGAAAGCGTTGGAGGATGCTTTTTCCTATGAGGATCAGGTGGTTGTGGAGGAATTTATAGAGGGCAGAGAATTCTCCGTGGCAGTCATTGACGGGAAAGCCTATCCTGTCATAGAGATTGCTCCGAAGGAAGGGTTTTACGATTATAAGAACAAGTATCAGGCCGGTTCCACGGTGGAAACCTGCCCGGCGGAGCTTCCTCCGGAGAAGACAGAGGAGATGCAGCATTTAGCCTGTCTGGGAGCGGAGGCTCTGGGGATCACAGGCTACAGCCGTCTGGATTTTATGATGGACAGGGAAGGAAAGCTGTACTGCCTGGAGGCGAATACGCTGCCGGGCATGACGCCCACCAGCCTGATTCCGCAGGAAGCGGCTGTGCTGGGTATGAGTTATCCGGAGCTGTGTGAAGAGCTGATACGCATTTCCATGGAAAAATATCAGGAGTGAGTTATGAAAAATCTGACACTGGAAAATCTGGCGGCGGCCTGCAACGGCCGCTATGTGGGGCCGGAGGAAAAGAGAAACGTCTGTGTGACGGCGATTACAACGGACAGCCGGAAGGTAACGGAAGGCTGTCTTTTCGTGGCGATCCGGGGCGCCCGTGTGGACGGCCACCGGTTTATCAGCCAGGTAATGAAGGCGGGCGCTGCGGCAGTATTATCCGAACAGGAACTGGAGGGAGCGGATTATCCATACATTCTGACGGAATCCTCTCTGCAGGCGGTAAAGGATATCGCTGAGTTTTATCTGAAGCAGCTTCAGATACCTGTGATCGGGATAGCAGGAAGTGTCGGTAAGACCAGTACCAAGGAAATGGTAGCGGCTGTGCTTGAACAGCGATACCGGGTCTTAAAGACAGAAGGAAACTTTAACAATGAGCTGGGACTGCCCCTGACGGTATTCAGGCTTCGGGACGAAGATGAAATGGCCGTGCTGGAGATGGGGATCAGTGACTTCGGAGAAATGCACCGTCTGGCGAAAATTGCCAGGCCGCAGACCTGTATCATGACGAATATCGGCTGGTGCCATCTGGAAAATCTGAAGGACAGAGACGGCATACTGCGGGCAAAATCAGAAATTTTTGATTTCCTGGGACAGGATGGCCATGTGATTCTAAACGGCGATGACGACAAGCTGGCGACGATCCGGGAAGTCAGAGGCATCCGTCCGGTCCGCTTCGGGCTGGAGGCTTCCAATGATATATGGGCCGATGAGCTGGAAAATCAGGGACTGAAAGGGATCCGCTGCCGGATTCATACGCCGGCGGGGGAATTCCGGACGACTGTGCCTATGCCGGGGCGCCATATGGTCTATAATGCATTGGCCGGAACTGCGGCAGGCCTGGCCTACGGGCTTTCGCTGGACGAGATACAGAAGGGTATTGAAAGCTTTGAATCGCTGAGCGGCCGTTTTCATATTGTGGAGACGCCGGATCATGTTATCATCGACGACTGCTACAATGCCAATCCCGTTTCCATGAAAGCCTCTCTGCAGGTGCTGCAGGAAGGCAGGGGAAGGCGTGTGGCTGTTCTGGGCGATATGGGTGAGCTGGGAGAGGATGAGAAAAAGCTGCATGAAGAGGTGGGAGCCTTTGCGGCGGGGCTGTCCATCGACGCCCTGTACTGTGCGGGGCCGCTATGCCAGGCGATGGCGGAGGGTGCGCGCTCTGTCAGGCCGGATATGGAAATCCGGCATTTTCACAGCCGTGAGCAGCTCATGGTGGAGCTGCGGGGCCTTTTGAAGAAGGGCGACACCGTGCTGGTGAAGGCTTCTCACTATATGCAGTTTGAGAAGGTTGTGGCCATGCTTTTAGAAGATGCGGGGGCTTGAGGAGCGGCGCTTTTTCGGGAGAGTCAGAGCCGGCGTATAAGAGACCAGAGGCCCATCATAAGTTCGCCGGGGATGAATTTCGCGGCGATCCGGTGCAGGAAGCAGACCGGTCCCGGCGTGGAGACCGGGAGGCCCAGGCGGCTGTCCGACAGAGCCAGCCGTACCACGGTTTCCTTTCGGGAAGCCAGAGGAAAATGCCGGATGGCCCTGCTCCCTTCTGTTTCCCGGGCTTTTGGGATAAATTCAGTATTTTTTACCCAGTAGGGACAGACCGCCGTAACCTTGATCCTGCGGTCCATAAGCTCTACCCGAAGCGCGCGGCTGTAGCGGTACAGAAAGGATTTTGTGGCGGCATAGACGTTCAGATAGGGGAAAGGCTGGAAGGCGGCAGTAGAGCAGATTTCCAGAATCCTGTCCCCTTTGTTCATATAAGGCAGGGCAAGCAGCGTGACATCTACGGCGGCCCGGCAGTTCAGATCAATCATCCGGTCCGTGTCCGACCGGGAAATTTCCCTGTAGTTTCCGATTTTGCCGAAACCGGCGGCATTGATCAGAATATGGATATGCGGCTGCGCTTCTGCCAGCAGGCGTTCCAGCGTATCAATGCTTTCGGGTTTTGTCAGATCCAGGGATATGGGACGCACGGGTATGGGAACCAGGCCGGAAAGCTCCAGAAGCCGTTCCTTTCTGCGGGCTATGGCCCAGATTTCATCCAGCTTTTCTCTGCGCAGCTGCCGGATGAACTCTTTGCCCAGTCCGGAAGAAGCGCCGGTGATCAGTGCGATTCGCATGGGAAAATCTCCTTTTCTGTAAGGTTAAAACATAGGTTGCGCGGTATCATGAAAAATATGAGGCCATTTCAAAACGGACAAGCCGTCGTTTTGAAATGGCCTCCAGGGGAACAGCCAGAGGCTGTTTTTTCAATTCTGTGAGTGGTCGTTCAGCATTTCGGCAACGTGCCTTTTCAGCGCGTCAAAGCTCTCCTCGCTGATTACATGCTCGATACGGCAGGCGTCTTCCACCGCTGTTTTTTCGTTGACCCCGAGCTTCATCAGCATGCGGGAAATAAGAGTATGGCGCTCATACATTTTGGCGGCGATGGCCAGACCGGAAGGCGTCAGTGTAATATGCCCGTCTTCATTCATGATAATGAGATCATTCTGCCTCAGATTTTTCATGGCTACACTTACGCTGGGTTTTGAAAATTCAAGCTCGGTTGCGATATCTATGGAACGGACATAGGGTTGTCTCTGACTCAGAATTAAAATGGTTTCCAGGTAATTTTCGGCAGATTCCTGAATTTTCATGCGGCACCTTCTTTCTTGATGTGTTCATGCCGCCGGTCGGTGTCCGGGCGGCTCTTATTGTAGATTGTAACATGATACCGGGGATTGGGCAACCAAAAAGCGGAAAGTTTCGGCAGATCGGAAATAGTAACCGGGAATGTCGGAAACTTTCAAAGTTCGGAATATTTAGGTTGCTTTTTTCCAGTTATTGTATTATAATCATCTTTGTAAAAAGAATTTACCCTTCAAAAAATTTTTTTTACAATTAATAACCCCTTATTAATTATTTATACTCCCCTCGAAGCGCTTCGGTAGCTCCCCTACCGGAGCGTTTCTCTTTGCGTTTATGCGGGTTTCCGGATTTTCAGGGTTTCTGGCGGCAAATGTGTGCCGGCGTGATCGAGATTGCTGCGAAAGGCGATTGACAGCCCGGGCAAAAAGGAGTACACTGATTTTATAAATGGCATATGCCAGAAATAACGGAGGAAGTGCGATGCCCAGACCCTGCAAACGGAGACGGATCTGCGCGCTGCCGGAAAACAGGAGCTTTGCTCCGGTAAACGGCAATGCGGAGAGCTGCGAGGAAAAAGAAATGATTATCATGACACTGGACGAATATGAAGCTGTCCGGCTGATTGATCTGGAAGGGCTGAGCCAGGAGGAATGCGCCGGAAGGATGGAAGTGGCCAGGACTACCGCCCAGGCCATCTACAACAGCGCGAGAACCAAGCTGGCCCGATGTCTCGTGGAGGGGCTGGTACTAAAGATCGAAGGAGGCCAGTACCGGCTGTGTCAGAGCGAGGCAGGCAGCTGCGGCTGCGGCCGCTGTCCCCGCAGAGCAGCGCAGAGTGACGGATGGCCGGGAAGCGGAGAAGGGGCGTCGGTTTTTGCCGAAAGAGCAGGAGGTATCAGAATGAAAATAGCAGTTACTTATGAAAACGGGGAAGTATTTCAGCATTTCGGACACAGTGAGCAATTCAAGATCTATGAAGTGCAGGATGGAAAGATCGCAGGCGCGGAGGTTGTGGATACCAATGGAAGCGGCCATGGAGCGCTGGCAGGATTTCTCCAGGCGCATCAGGTGGACACCCTGATCTGCGGCGGCATTGGAATGGGAGCGAAAAATGCTCTGGCAGAGGCCGGCATCACGCTGTATGGCGGCGTCAGCGGCAATGCGGACCAGGCCGTTCAGGCGCTGCTGGATGGGAAGCTCAATTATAATTCAGACGCGACCTGCAGCCACCATGACCATGAACACGGTCACTCCGGAAGCTGCGGCGACCATGGGTGCGGTGAACACGGCTGTCACTGACGGGCTGCTGGCCGGACGGGGGCGCAGGCGATCCGACAGAGGGGCCGGGTGGCTGTTAAGAAATAATATGGGCTGCCAGGGCAGCCATGCCGATACCGGGCTATTTTCCGGCCAGTTCCCGGAAGATTGCCCGGTATTCGTCGGAAAAGAGGCTGTTTTTCCGCCAGATAAAAGAGATGTTGTGGGTGACGTCGAAATCCTCCAGCCGGATCTGGCGTATGGTTCCGCGGCGCAGGGCGTCCCGGACGACAGATTCGTACAGAAATGTGATGCCGCAGTCATTTTCCGTCAGGATACGGATGGCATTCATATTGGAAATCTCCTGAATACAGGCAAATCGGCGGATGTCTGAATTACGGTCGCGCAGATACATTTCCAGGATTTCCCGGGTGCCGGAGCCGGGCTCCCGCAGAATCAGGGTCTCCTGATACAGATCGCTGACGGTGGCAGGCGGGCTGGAGAAGGAATGGCCGGCTGCGCAGACAGGAATGAATTTTTCCCGCTGCCAGATCAGGGCGTCAAAATTTTCCGAGGGGAAATATCCCTCGATCATGGCAGCATCCAGAGTGCCCCGCTCCAGCAGAGAAAGCAGGTTGGCCGTATTGTCTACGGTCAGCCGTATCTGGCGGCCGGGATGCCTGTGGAGAAATTGGCTTAAAGGATTGGGAAGCATGAACTCACCCACCGTCATGGTGGCGCCCAGAGCCAGCGTTTTTTCGCGGGCGGAGATGGCAGGCAGCTCTTTCCGGAGCCGCAGCTCGTCATTTCGGATAGTGGTGAGGGCCTGAAACAGCCGGCTGCCTGCTTCGGTCAGAGAGAGCCGGCGGCCGTTCTGAGAGAAGAGCTTCACGCCGTAGTATTCTTCCAGGCCGTGGATGTGCTGTGTAACGGCCGGCTGGGTGATATTCAGCTCCGCTGCGGCGCGGGTGAAGTTCAGCAGCCGGGCCGCGCAGAGAAATGTTTCGGTTCGGGAATCAAGCATACAGGGTTCCTTTCTGATAAAAGGCAGCCATATTGCGCAGGGGCATCTGGCTGCTGCTGATTTTATTCTAACACGGGGGAACAGCAGAAACAATCAATAAAGTATTATTATGAAAATATAAAATATCATAATTTTACTTTATCCATAAACGGCTGTATAATACTGGTAACTGATAAACGTTTGTATGCAGAGGAGGAAGCGATGAAGGTATTGATTATTGGCGGAGTGGCCGCCGGAACGAAAACTGCGGCAAAGCTGAAGCGGCTGAACCGGAGTATGGATGTGACGATTCTGACAAAGGACAGGGATATTTCCTATGCGGGCTGCGGGCTGCCCTATTACGTGGGAGGGGCAATTGAATCGAAGGGACAGCTGATCGTGAATACGCCGGCACAATATGAGGCGCTGACCGGCGTGCAGGTGCTGACGGGAAAAGAAGCCTGCGGACTGGATGCAGAAGGAAAAAAGGTACAGGTAAAAAATCTTGCGGACGGCAGCGACGAAACGTACGCATATGACGCGCTGGTGATCGCCACAGGCGCTTCCTCCATCGTGCCGAAAATGGACGGGGCATCTTTAAAAGGCGTATTCAAACTCCGGGTGCCGGATGACGCTATTGACATGAGAGCATATCTGCAGGAGACCAAGGCGGAAAAGGCCGTGGTTGTGGGCGGCGGATTTATCGGGCTGGAGACAGCCGAGAACCTGAAGGCCCAGGGGCTGCAGGTGACGGTGCTGGATGCCGCGTCTCAGATCATGCCGGGCGTGCTGGACCCGGAAATGGCCCTCTATGCGAAACGCCATCTGCAGAAAAACGGAATCCGCGTGATCACCGGGGTGATGGTGGAAGAGCTGCTGGGCGACAGCCGGGTGACAGCGGTGAAGTCCAGCGCCGGCACATTTCCGGCTGATCTGGTGGTGCTTTCCATCGGCATCCGTCCCAATACGGCATGGCTGACGGACAGCGGCATTGAAATGGAGCGGGGAACGGTTCTGGTGGACGGACAGCTCCGCACGAATCTGCCGGATGTCTATGCGGCCGGAGACTGTGCTCTGGTGACGAATCGCATGACTGGCGTCCGTCAGTGGTCGCCCATGGGCTCCAGCGCCAACCTGGAAGGCCGGATGCTGGCCCAGGTGCTTTCCGGCCGGGAGAAAAGCTACGGCGGCGTGCTGGGTACGGGCGTTGTGAAGCTGCCGGGCATTAACTGCGGCCGGACAGGGCTGACGGAGCAGGCGGCCAGGGATGCGGGATATGATGTGGCAACCGCTCTGGCTGTGACAGACGACAAGGCTCATTATTATCCGGATGCCGCATTTTTTGCCACCAAGCTGATCGCAGATCGAAAGACGCATAAGCTGCTGGGCGCACAGGTATTCGGCCCGGGCGCGGTAGACAAGATGGTGGATATTGCCGTAACAGGCATTTCCATGGGAGCGGTGCTGGAAGATTTTGAGCAGATGGATTTCAGCTATGCGCCGCCGTTTTCCACTGCGATTCATCCCTTCGTACAGGCGGTTTATATTCTGGAAAACAAGCTGTCCGGCGATCTGGTGAGCATGACGCCTGCGGAATACCTGGCGGGCGCAGCGGACGGATACCGGATCGTGGATGCCTCTCCGGCGCCCCAGATACCGGGCGCGGTCTATGTGAAGCTGGAAGAAGTGAACGGCCCTGTGGAAGGGCTTGGAAAAGACGAAAAGCTGCTGCTGGTATGCGTGAAAGGAAAAAGAGGATATCTCCTGCAGAACCGGCTGAAGCATTACGGCTATACGAATACTGTGGTGCTGGAAGGGGCCACGTTCTTCAACGAAGTGAAAGTAAAGGGCGTGCAGGCCACGGTATCCGCCGCGGATATTAAGCGGGTCAAGGGCCTGGGCTTCCTCCATGACAAGAATACGCCGGATCGCTTCAATGCCCGTGTGATTACCAGAAACGGAAAGATTACGGCGGATGAGATGAACGCTATCATGGAGGCGGCGAAGAAATTCGGCAGCGGAGAAGTGACCATGACCTCCCGGCTGACCATGGAGATTCAGTCTGTTCCCTATGACAGTATTGACGATCTGCGGGCATTTCTGGCTGACGCAGGGCTGGAAACGGGCGGAACCGGTTCCAAGGTGCGTCCGGTAGTATCCTGCAAGGGCACGACCTGCCAGTACGGCCTGATCGATACGTTTGCCATATCCCGCGAGATCCATGAGCGGTTCTATAAGGGTTATCACGACGTTCTGCTGCCTCACAAGTTCAAAATTGCCGTAGGCGGCTGTCCCAATAACTGTGTGAAGCCGGATCTGAATGATCTGGGCGTCATCGGCCAGAGAATACCTGAGCCGGATCTGGAGAAATGCCGCGGCTGCAAGAAATGCCAGATCGTAGAAAACTGTCCCATCAAGATCGCAAAGGTGGAGGACGGCAAGCTCCGGATCGATCCGAACGCCTGCAACCACTGCGGACGCTGCATCGGAAGATGTCCGTTCCACGCGGTAGAGTCCTATACAGGCGGATACCGGATCTATATCGGAGGACGCTGGGGCAAGAAGGTGGCCCAGGGACGGTATCTGGACAAGGTATTTACCGATAAGGAAGAGATGATGAACGTCATCGAAAAAGCAATCCTTCTGTTCCGTGAGCAGGGAATAACCGGAGAGCGGTTCTCTGATACCATCGCGAGACTGGGATTCGAGAATGTGCAGAAACAGCTGCTGTCGGATGAGCTGCTTCTGCGGAAGGATGAAAATATCAAAGCGGAGAAGCATCTGAAGGGCGGAGCGACCTGCTAAATAAAAATTTATAATGAGCATAAGGCGGAAGTATCAAATCTGAGATTTTATATCTGAGAGCAGTGCTTCCGCCTTTTTATGGAAAGCTGCAATATCTTTTTCAGGTTTCGGCGACTCCCTAAGAACGGCGAATTTCCTTGACTTCCCGCAGTGCAGGCGTTATGATTGTTCTGAACTGCCGTGCCGGCGCCGCAGGCGAAGCGAACGCATTTCTGCGGCTCTGCATAAGGTGAAGTGAAGGAAAAATATTGAAAAAACTCAGAATAAAGAAGCAGAGGGGTAAGACATGATATATAACAACGTGCTGGAGGCCATGGGCCATACGCCCATGATCCGGCTGAATCATATGGGAGATCCGGATGGGGCCAGAATTCTGGTAAAATATGAAGGGCTGAATGTGGGCGGCTCCATCAAGACGAGAACAGCGTATAATATGATCGTGGATGCGGAAAAGCAGGGGCTGATCGGGCCGGATACGGTGATTGTGGAGCCCACCAGCGGCAATCAGGGCATCGGTCTTGCACTGATCGGCGCGGTGAGGGGTTATCGCACGATTATCATTATGCCTGATTCTGTCAGCGAAGAGCGCAGGAAGCTGGTGCGCCATTACGGCGCGGAGGTGATCCTGATACACGACGCGGGAGATATCGGCGCGTGCATTGACGAGTGCCTGCAGACAGCGCTTCGTATGGCAGAAGAAAATCCGAAAGTCTATGTGCCTCAGCAGTTTTCCAATCCGGCTAATAATGCGGCGCATCGTTACCATACAGCCATAGAAATACTGGAACAGGTGGGAGGCCCCATTGACGGCTTCTGTTCCGGGGTGGGAACCGGAGGTACAATTTCAGGCATTGGAGAAGTGCTGAAATCCCAGAATCCGGATATCGAAATCTGGGCGGTGGAGCCGGAAAACGCGGCTATCCTGGCCGGAGGCAATATCGGCACTCATCTGCAGATGGGTATCGGGGACGGCCTGATCCCGGAAAACCTGAATCAGAGCATATACAGCGATATCTGCATTATTTCCGACGAGGAAGCTATTTCCACAGCCAAAGACCTGGCCCGGAAGGAAGGACTGATGTGCGGCATTTCCAGCGGTACCAACGTGGCGGCTGCCATAAAGCTGGCCAGGAAGCTGGGCCGGGGAAAAACAGTGGTGACCGTGCTGCCGGATACGGCCGAGCGCTATTTCAGCACTCCGCTGTTTGGCGATGAATAAAATTTGAAGAAAAAGGGCGTATAATTTCTCACTGATCAGACACAATAACAGTGTAACCGATAACAGACAACATCAGGAGGAATTACAGATGGCAAAGAACTACAGCAGCGATGCTTCCAACCAGAATAAGAACAGCAGCGCCCACGATACCGGAAAGAACAGCCGGAATTGCGGCAACAAGAATACCCACAGCAAGAATACCTCAAAGAACAGTACGTCCAGATCGGCTTACGATATGGAAGATGAGACAGAAAAATACTGAGGAAAAACCTGTGTAATTTCTATCCCGGCGGCAGGGCTTCAGGAGAGATTCTGAGGTCCTGCCGCTGCTTTTTTTATGCGGACGGCAGGCAAACGTTCCGAAGAGCCGCCGCATATATTGATAATAAAAAAGAAGAAGGGATAGGTGTGAACGGTCTGGAGCCGATTTCGGCTGATATGATTGATTTCTACGCGGGGAGGCCCGACGTAGCGATAATAGATCTTCGTACAGAGCAGGAATACGCTGCCGGACATATACGGGGCGCCCGAAATATACCTTATGAGGAAGCGGAAGGGAGAATTCATCTGCCCAGACAGAAAATATTGCTGTTGTACTGCGAACGTGGTTCGTCCAGTCTGGCCCTTGGCAGGCGTCTGGCTGAAAAAGGGTATCAGGTAAAGAGTGTGATTGGCGGTATTCATGCATACCGGGGCCGGAATTTTGTCCCGGCATGACGAGATTTGGTCTTTGTAAAACATGGAAAGTTATGATATGATAGTGTCCAGCAAAATACGGGAAGGCGCCGCGGCATAGCCCGGCGCCTGTGAGGGATTCTATGGAAATTTATGAACTGATCGCTCCCTGCCATTTCGGCCTGGAAGCGGTAATGAAACGGGAAATCCTGGATCTGGGATATGAAATCAGCTCGGTGGAGGATGGGAAAGTGACGTTTCAGGGAGACGCGGAGGCCGTGGCCTACTCCAATATTTTCCTGCGGACTACGGAACGGATCCTGCTGAAAGCGGGCGAATTCCAGGCAGAGACCTTTGAGGAGCTGTTTGAAAAGACCAGGGCGATACCCTGGGAGAAGTACATACCGAAAAACGGAAAATTCTGGGTGGCTAAGGCCAATTCTATCAAAAGCCGCCTCTTCAGCCCTTCGGATATTCAGTCCATTATGAAGAAGGCCATTGTGGAACGGCTGAAGGAACATTACCATATGGACTGGTTTCCGGAGGATGGCCCGGCGTATCCCATACGGGTGTCAATCCTGAAGGATCGTGTGACGGCCGGACTGGATACTACAGGCGTATCTCTGCACAAGAGAGGATACCGCAGGCTGACGGCCAGGGCGCCCATTACGGAGACCCTGGCAGCAGCCCTGCTGATGCTCACTCCATGGAAAAAAGACAGAATTCTGGTAGATCCCTTCTGCGGCAGCGGCACTTTTGCCATAGAAGCAGCCATGATGGCGGCGGATATGGCCCCGGGCATGCGCCGGAATTTCCAGGCGCAGCAGTGGGATAATCTGATTCCCGGAAAATGCTGGTCTGACGCCCTGGAGGATGCCGGTGACCGTCTGGATCTGTCGGTGCATACGGAGATACAGGGAATGGATATTGACGGTGAGATGGTACGAACCGCAGAAGAAAATGCCAGGGCCGCCGGGGTGGAAAGGCTGGTCCGCTTCCGCCGGCAGCCGGTGTCCGAGCTGGCGCCGTCCGGTGAATACGGCTTCCTGATTGCAAATCCGCCTTACGGGGAACGTCTGGAGGAAAAGAAAGCGCTGCCGGAGCTCTACCGGGCTCTGGGAGAGCGTTTTGCGCTGCTGGATACCTGGTCGCTGTACCTGATTACCGGGTATGAGGACGCCCAGCGGTATATCGGAAAACAGGCAGCTAAAAATAGGAAAATATACAACGGGATGCTGAAAACTTATTTTTATCAGTATCCGGGCCCGAAACCACCGAAAAAACAGCGGTAAAGAAGGTTTTGTACCAGAAAACTGCGGTTTTGACGAAAAAAAGAGATTCAAAATTGTCATATTTGTTAAAATCGTGTATAATAATAGTTAATTCCCTGCGCATCAGGGACAGAAAGAGTGAAATCCATGAAAAAAATTATTTTTGCCACAGGGAATGCAGGAAAAATGAAAGAAATCCGGGAGATCCTGGCGGATCTTCAGGTAGAGATCCAGTCTATGAAAGAAGCCGGAATAGAAGCAGATATTGTGGAAAATGGCAGTACATTTGAGGAAAACGCCAGAATCAAGGCGGAATCCGTAGCAAAAGAGCTTCCGGAGGGGGAGCAGGCGATAGTGCTGGCGGATGATTCCGGACTGGAGATTGACTGGTTAAACGGAGAGCCGGGTATCTATTCGGCCCGTTACATGGGAGAGGATACATCTTATCGGATCAAGAATGCGAATCTGATTTCCCGTCTGGAGGGAGTACCGGTGGAGAAACGGACAGCGCGTTTTGTATGTGCTATTGCAGCTGTTCTTCCGGACGGCGAGGTATTAACTACCCGCGGCGTCATAGAGGGCAAGATCGGGTATGAAGAAAGGGGAACTAACGGCTTCGGCTATGATCCTATTTTTTATCTTCCGGATATGAGCAGAACGACAGCAGAGCTGTCGCCGGAAGAGAAAAATGCCGTCAGCCACAGGGGAAAGGCTTTGCAGGCCATGAAAGAAAAACTGTCGGAGAGGATGCGAAGATGAGAGTTTTGGTAGTGAGTGATACGCACGGACATGCAGAACAGCTGAAGAGAGTGATGGAGAAAGTGCGGTCGGTGGACGCGCTGATTCATTGCGGCGATATTGAAGGTCAGGAGGCCTATATCCGGGATCTTATGGATTGTCCCTGCTATATGGTTGCAGGGAATAATGACTGGGGAACGGAGCTGAACCGCGAAATTCTGCTGACTCTGGATGATTACCGCGTTTTCATTACTCATGGCCATTATTACGGCGTATCTTTGGGAACGGAGCGTCTGAGGGATGAGGCATGCAGCCGGAATGTACAGATTGCCATTTTTGGTCACACACACCGGCCGCTGATTGACAATGAGGGCAACCTTACTCTTCTGAATCCCGGCTCCCTGTGCTATCCCCGGCAGATGGGCAGGAAGCCCACCTATCTGCTAATGGAAATTGACTGCAATCATGACGTGCATTTTTCAGTAGAGCAGCTGGATTAAAGACAGAGGACAGGCGGATGAGGCTTTGGAAAAAATCTGGAAAATCAAGTTCGAACGCCGGGTTCGAACGACTGATGAAAAAAGGTGTTGACAAGTGAAAATTTATATAATATACTATAACTTGCGTTAAGCGCTGGTTCGTGTAAAACAGCGGGAATAACGGGGTCTGAAGCCTTGCGGGGTGTGGCTCAGTTTGGCTAGAGCGCCTGGTTTGGGACCAGGAGGCCGCAGGTTCGAATCCTGTCACCCCGATTTTGTCTGCAGGTGTAGTTCAATGGTAGAACACCAGCCTTCCAAGCTGGATACGTGGGTTCGATTCCCATCACCTGCTTTGTGCCTGCAAGGCGCATACGTGTTTGTAGCTCAGCTGGATAGAGCAACGGCCTTCTAAGCCGTGGGTCGGGGGTTCGAATCCCTTCAAGCACGTTTTTCGCTTTCAAGCGGAAAATATGGTGGGTATAGCGCAGCTGGTTAGCGCGCCAGATTGTGGCTCTGGAGGCCAAGGGTTCGAATCCCTTTATCCACCCTGCCGTGACGGCGAAACGTTGGGCTATCGCCAAGCGGTAAGGCACAGCACTTTGACTGCTGCATACGCTGGTTCGAATCCAGCTAGCCCAGTCATTTTTCGGAGCATTAGCTCAGGTGGTAGAGCACTTGACTTTTAATCAAGTTGTCCGGGGTTCGAATCCCCGATGCTTCATTTGAATGAAAGAATGGCTTCCGCATGGCAGACGTGTGGAAGCCATCATCTGTTTTCAGAATATATGCGGCTATGGCGGAATTGGCAGACGCGGCGGGTTTAGGTCCCGTTGGGCAACCGTGCAGGTTCAAGTCCTGTTAGCCGCAGACAGAGAGAAAATACTTAAACCTGCACTGAAAAATCAGTGGTTTGAGTAGTTTTTGCAGGGTGAGCAGTATAGTCATAGGGATTATACTGTTCGCCTTTTTCTGTACATTCTGCACGACCTGCCTGCAGAGCTTCACGTTCTCGCCGGGCTGTCACCAATATTTTGGCAGGAGGAACGAAAACATCTTCCCAACGGCGGGAGGAAAAGATATAATGGGGAAAACAGGGGGGATTTTGCGGGAGGTGTTGTGATGAAAATAGAAATCGGGAAGGATTTTCCGCAGTATTTCAAACCTTTATATCCGGAAGAATTTGAGCTGTTTTCTCATTTTGAAGTGACCGCAGGGATACCGACGGCGTTATTTGCCATTACTACGTGGAAGGAAAACGGGAAACCGAATGTCTGTTTTCATTCCTGGAGCTGCTTTCACGGGGATAAAACGGCTTTCTTCGCCGTGATGGGGAATCTGTATCAGCACACGCATACTTACGCCAATATAAAAAGAGACAGATGCTTTTGTATTAATTTTCTTCCGAGCAGCTATTATGATAATCTGGTAAATACGATTCATCATAATGAAATGGACGAAGATGAATTTGCGGCCGGAGGTTTTTCTCTCTCCGGGGCGAAAACCATTCACGCTCCTGTGATCGATGAGGCATTTCTCAGCATGGAATGTACATTGAAGGAAATACAGGATTTAAGCGGTGCGGGAATAACGGCTATGGTAATCGGACAGGTGCGGCATATTTCCGTGGAAGAATCCTATGCACAGGGATATGCGCGGCGATATGGCAGGGACGGATTTATGATGCTGATTCCCGCGCCTCAGAATCTTGTTACCGGAGAGCCGAACAGATCGGCAATTGCAACGGTACAGATCGAAAAATACGATTGATTTGAGGAAGGAAAGGCGGAGAAGGCCGCTTCAAATATATATAAAAGCGGCAGGTCCGGTTTGGTGTGAATATGAGAAAAGCCTTGGGAGGATATAGCTTATGAAAGAACGGATTGGATACTGCGGACTGGATTGCGAAACATGCGACGCATATATTGCGACTGTCAATAACGACCAGGCCCTGCGTGAGAAAACGGCGAAACTGTGGGCGGAGCTAAATAACGCCCCGATCCTGCCGGAACATATTAACTGCGTGGGCTGCCGTGTAAACGGAGTTAAAACGGTGTTTTGCGAGAATCTGTGCGAAATCCGGAAGTGTGCGCTTGCAAAGAACGTCGTCACCTGCGGCTGCTGCCCGGAATTTGAAACCTGTTCCACTGTTGGAGCGGTTATCTCCAATAATCCTTCCGTTTTGGAAAATTTAAAAGAATAGAATTTTAACTCTGTGATTCGGATATGCTTGCAGGCTGTCTGCGTATACTTACTGATGGCTATTTTTTCGGAACGATTACAGAACTGCTTGTTTTGCCGGAATATCAGAAGCGTGGGGTTGGAAGTAAACTTCTCCAACTGGCAAAAGAAGCTTCTCCAACTATACTGTATTTTGGTGCACAACCAGGTGTTGAGTCCTTTTATGAAAAAAACGGGTGTGAAAAAAGTTTACAGTCCTATATCATAGCAAAAGACCGTTTCTAAGCCGCGGAACGCATAAATAAAACGAAATTATATGGAGGAAAAAGAATGCTTGAAAATGCGCCGTCGCAATCGAAAATGAAGGAACTGTTGGGACAATCTCTGTATCAGATCTGGCAGAAGCTATGTTTGGCTATTGATGAAAAATACGATATGGAAAGACTGTGGAATACCGGCGGAAAGAACTGGACTTATGAGTATAAATACCGCAGAGGCGGCAAAACACTTTGCTGCCTGTATGCAAGAGAGAATCGCATCGGTTTTATGATTATTTTCGGGCAGGATGAGAGAGCGGAATTTGAAAAAATACGGGATACGCTTTCAGAGGATATCGGCAGACAATATGACGGGGCAAAAACCTATCGGGACGGGAAGTGGGTCATGTTTGAGCCGGCCGATACGTCAGTATTTGATGATTATATAAAACTGCTGGCCATTAAAAGAAAGCCCAATCGGAAGCCGGGCCTTATGGAACAGTAAAACGGTGCCCCTGCCCGGAGAGCCTGCAATACGGTGTGAACTGCGGGAATAATTTCTGTCCTGGAATTCAGATTTATGGAGATGCGGAAATGAATA
>DVJR01000164.1 GCA_018716575.1 Candidatus Scatomonas merdavium
TGCCCGCGATCCGCTTATAAACATCCAGCTTCTGCCCCTCATTCGGGATATAGGACGGCGGGATGAAAGCGTCCATCACCAGATCCACTGATGTTTCAAAATCCTCCTGGCGCTTCATTCCCTTGGCTTCCTGCACCGCTTCACTGAGCATCTTGCAGTACAGGTCATAGCCTACAGCCTCCATATGACCGTGCTGCTCCGCGCCCAGCAGGTTGCCGGCGCCGCGGATCTCCAGATCGCGCATGGCAATTTTGACGCCGCTTCCCAGCTCCGTGAATTCCCGGATGGCGTGCAGGCGCTTTTCCGCCACCTCACGGAGCATTTTATTTCTCCGGTACATGAGGAACGCATAGGCCGTGCGGTTTGTGCGTCCCACCCTGCCCCGGAGCTGATAAAGCTGGGAAAGCCCCATCTGGTCTGCATCGTGAATGATGATCGTATTAACGTTGGAAATATCCATGCCTGTCTCAATGATCGTGGTGGACACCAGCACGTCGATGTCTCCGTTAATGAACTGGTACATGATCTGCTCCAGCTCCCGTTCTTTCATCTGCCCGTGGGCAAAGGCCACCTCCGCCTCCGGCACCAGACGGGCCAGACGGGATGCCACATCGGCGATGTTGCTGACCCGGTTATAGACATAGTACACCTGCCCCCCTCGGGCCAGCTCCCGGCTCACCGCCTCCCGCACCATTTCCTCGTCATATTCCATAACATAGGTCTGGATCGGCACCCGGTCCAGAGGCGGCTCCTCCAGCACGCTCATGTCCCGTATGCCGATCAGGCTCATGTGCAGCGTCCGGGGGATAGGCGTAGCCGTAAGCGTCAGCACATCCACACGCTCCTTCATCTGCTTGATCTTTTCCTTGTGAGCCACGCCGAAGCGCTGCTCCTCATCAATAATCAGAAGCCCCAGATCCTTAAACTGCACATCCTTGGACAATACCCGGTGCGTGCCGATCAGAATATCCACCATGCCCTTTTTCAGATCCTCCAGAGTCTTTTTCTGCTGGGCAGCCGTCCGGAACCGGCACAGCAGATCTATCCGCACCGGAAAATCCTTCATGCGCTGGACAAAGGTATTGTAATGCTGCTGAGCCAGAATAGTAGTCGGCACCAGAAGCACTACCTGCTTGTTTTCCTGCACGGCCTTGAAGGCCGCCCGGATAGCGATCTCCGTCTTGCCGTAGCCCACGTCTCCGCAGATCAGCCGGTCCATGATCTTCGAGCTCTCCATATCCTTCTTGGTAGCCTCGATAGCAGCAAGCTGGTCTTCTGTCTCCTCAAAAGGAAACAGCTCTTCAAATTCCCTCTGCCATACCGTATCCGGTCCGTACTGATAACCGTTGTTCTGCTGCCGGGCCGCATAAAGCGCCACCAGATCCTTCGCGATATCCGCCACCGCGCCGCGGACCCGTGTTTTGGTCTTCTTCCACTCCTGACCGCCCAGCTTGTTCAGCTTCGGCTTTTTGGCATCCGAACCCGCGTATTTCTGCAGGGCGTCCAGCTGGGTCGCCTGAATATACAGGCTGCTTCCGCCGGAATACTCGATCTTGATGTAGTCCTTCACCACATGATCCACTTCCACCTTTTCAATGCCCCGGTAGATACCGAGGCCATGGTTTTCATGCACCACAAAATCGCCCACGGAAAGCTCCGAGAAGCTCTGTATCTTCTGCCCGCTGTAACGGGTCTTCTTTTTCTTTTTTTTCTGCTCCCGCCCGAAAATATCCGTCTCCGTGATCAGCACGAATTTCTGCATGGGATATTCAAATCCCCTGCGGGCGCTTCCGTAGGCTACCAGGATCTCTCCCGGCGCCAGCAGCCGCTCCTCATCCTCGCTGAAAAAGGCGTTTAAGCCCTCATTCTGCAGATCTCCCGCCAGGCGGGCGCCCCTGGTTCTGGACGGACACAGGAGCACCACCCGGTAGCCGGACCGCTTCCACTGCTTCAAATCCTTAACCAGCATAGGGAATTGGTTATTGTAGGGGCTTACGGATTTCACCGTAACCGAATACTCTCCCCGGATGTCCCAGCTTCCTTTCCGCAGTTCCATCAGACAGAGTCCCGTACAGTTCCGCCGGTTCAGCTCATAGGAAAGCTGCTCCGGGGACAAAAGCCGGTCTCCCTCTTCCGGCGCCGCCTGCCCTTTTTCCATCCGGTGAACCATACATTCCCGATATTCGTCAAACACCGCTTTTGCGCTTTCCAGAATCCTTCCCGGCTCATCCAGGAAAATCCGGCTGTCCTCCGGAAAATAATCCAGAAAGGTATCCGTCAGCTTCTGAAAAAAGCCCTTTTCCTCCCTCCCGATCTCCTCGGTGGCAGGGTAGATGGTGATTTCTTCCAGATTCTCAATCGAGCGCTGGCTCTCCACATCGAAGCTGCGTATCGAGTCAATCTCATCGCCCCACAGCTCTACCCTCCACGGATTCTCCTCGGTCAGCGGGAAAATGTCCAGGATACCGCCCCGGATGGAATACTGGCCCGAAGCCTCCACCTGAGCGCACCTCTCATATCCCATTTCAGTCAGCTCCCGGCTGAATTTTTCCAGCTCCAGAGCACTGTCATTTTTCAGTGTTACGATATGTTTTCTGAGCACGCGAAGAGGCAGAAGACGATCCATACACCCCCCTGCGCTGGTGATGACAGTCACGTTCTTCCGCTCCAGTAATGCCTGTATAACCTGTATGCGCCGCCTGGTCAGCAGATTGCCGGACAGATCGGCCTGATAGAAAATCAGGTCCCTGGCCGGGTACAGCAGCGCCTCCCGGTCGTAAAGCCGGTAGTCCTCATACAGCTCCTTTGCCTTTAATTCATTTTCCGCGATCAGAAGCACAGCCGGACAGCCTTCCCCCAGCCCCGCCGCCATATGGGCCTTCTGAGATTCCAGGCAGCCTGAAACCTCCAACAGCCCCCGGTTGTTCCGGAGCTGACGGCACAGGTCCTCATATCCCGCCGTCTCCTGAAGCGGCTGCAACAATGCCTTCATGCTTCCTTTCCCTTGCCGCTTTCCCTGTGATTATAACGGTTCATGGCTCTGTCGATATCTCCCTGCAGAATCATCTCCAGTGCAGAAGCGGCATCCTTCACCGCGTCGCTCACCAGCTTCCCTGCCTCCCGGCCGAAGGGCGCCAGCACGTAATCGGCCAGATCCCATTCCGGAGGCTTGGCTCCGATCCCCACACGGATTCTGGGAAACTTTTCCGTCCCCAGATGGGCGATGATGTTCTTCATCCCGTTATGGCCGCCGGCGCTCCCTTTTTTCCGAATCCGGATCTGTCCCGGCTCCAGGCTGATGTCATCATAGATCACCACCAGCTCCTGCTCCGGATCGACCTTGTAATAATCCACCAGGGCCCGCACAGCCTCGCCGCTCAAATTCATATAGGTCATGGGCTTTGCCAGCAGCACCTTCTGCCCAGCGATCATGCCTTTTCCCACCATGGCCTTCAGGCTGATTCCAGACGACGGAATACCATGTTCGTCCACAAGCCGGTCAATGACGTCAAAGCCCACATTATGCTTCGTGCCGTCGTACTTCCGGCCCGGATTTCCAAGTCCTACTATAATATACATACTTATTCTCCTGAATATTCTTTTCCGGGAAATACAGTTCTTTACGTAAAATACACCAGCTCAGATTCCGGCGGCTGGGCGCTTTTGATGGATTTTGCCCGGAACACCGGACCTTCCTCATGATAGACCGGCACGTACTTATATTCCACCGACGCCGTCACCTCCACCCAGCTTCCCATGGGAAGGCGGGCGGCATTTTTGCTCTTGCAGATATAGCCGATAAATGTGGTGTCATCCGCGCAGCAGGTCATGGCCATCCGGCCCGGCACGAAGAAATCCGCGCCCACATCCCGGCTCTTCAGCACCATGCCCTTGAACCGCACGGTCTTTCCCTCATACCGCTCCGGATGATCGCCCAGATCCACGTAGAAAATGCCGTAATCCACATCGTCCACCTCGATGACGTCCGCATTCAGGTCATAGGGCACCGAATCCTCGAAAATATCCGTCAGCTCACCCTCGGAATCCTCGAAAAGAATCTCGCAGGCCGGATTCACCACCTTGATGCTCCGCCGGAAATTGGCCAGCGGCAGTTCCTTCGTACAGCGGTTGAACATGACCATATCCGCGTTCCGCACCATTTCCACAAACAGCGATTTCATATTGTTCATGTATACCTGAAAGCAGCTGCCGTCCACAGTCACGATATGCTGCACGATGCCCCAGCCCCTGGGAAGCTTCATCTCCTCCAGCTTCTGCACGCTCCAGAGAGGGTTGTATTCCAGGATCACCCTCTCCGGGCGGTATTTCCGCTGAAAGCTCTTCAGCTTCTCCAGAGTGAAATCCTCCGGCTCCTCGATTGTCTCCAAAAGGGTATTATGCTTCAGCAGCAGCTTTTCGTCGTATTCCTCTTCGCCCTCTTCGCAGGTGATCAGAAGAGTCGGCTCCTCGATCTGAAAGTATTCCTGCTGTACCGTGAAGTTGATAAACGTCGTCTTGCCGCTTTCCAGAAATCCGGTGATCAGATAAATCGGCACATCAATCTCATTTTCATTCATAACTACGCATCTCCCGCTTAAAAAACTGTCTTTGTACGCATTAACTCTGATTATAATCCAGAACCTTTTTTCTGTCCAGAGGGGAAGGCAACCTCTGATTTTGTTGCGCCCCGAAACCCTGAATGTTATAATCAGATCAGGCAGGATTCCTCTTTTACACGGAGGAATCTATATGAAAACACTGCAGGACCTTACAATCAAAGACAATTTTATGTTCAGCGCGGTTATGGCAGAAGAAGAGAACTGCCGCGGCCTGCTGAAGCTGGTGACCGACATCCCCATAGGACGCGTGGAGATCAGCCGCGAACGGAGCTTCGCCTATCACCCGGAATACCGGGGCGTACGTCTGGACGTCTACGCAAAGGACGAGAACAATACCCGCTACAACGTGGAGATGCAGGTGGTGCCGCGGGACGCCCTGACGCGGAGGGCCCGCTACTACCGGAGCCAGATGGACATGGATCTTCTGCTCGCCGGGAACGAATACGAGAATCTTCCTGACACATATGTAATCTTTATCTGTGATTTTGATCCCTTTGACGCCGGTTACTTCCGATACACATTCGAAAACCGCTGTCTGGAAAATATGGACCGGCGGCTGGGAGACGGATGCCGCTGTATTTTCCTAAATACCTGCGGGAGAAACCGGAAGGACGTACCGGAAGCGCTGGTGAAATTTCTCAGATACGTCCGGGCGGATCTGACCGAAAGCCAACAGGATTTTCAGGACGGCTTCGTCGTCCAGCTTCAGAAAAGCGTACGAAAAATCAAGCAAAGCCGCGCCATGGAGGAACGCTTTATGACATTGGAAGAATTGCTCAGAGATGAGCGGAAAGCCGGGGAGGAAAAAGGAAAATCCGAAGGGATGGCGAAAAGCATTCTGCTTCTTCTGGAGGATAGAGGAACTGTCCCGGAATCGCTTCTCCAGAAAATCCTGGCTGAAAAGGATACGGAGATTCTCAGCCGCTGGCTGCGTCTGGCCGCTGCCGCCGAATCTGTCAGCCAGTTTGAAAACTCTATTTGAACACATCTGTAAAATCGTCTCACAACAGCCCTGCAGGCTGCTGTCTGCTCCGGCTGTTGTGAACGATATTTTCCATTCTGCGGTTTTTACCGCTTAACTTTCATGCCGTTTCAGGCAAATTTCAAAAAAGAGGAGGAATCCTGCCGCTGATTATGAAATATTTCCGGACTTCTGGCTGTTTCCGTATGATTTTCACAGAAAAAATTCATTTTCGCGCCTTACAGCCTTTAACGCGCCGAGCTTCTGTTCCATCTTCTCCTGTAACGGTGGAGGAAGAATACGGGCTTTCTGCGGACAGGCCGCGACGCAGGCCATGCAGAGAATACACTTTTCCGTATCGTTGGCGACAGCCCCGTCTTTTACCCGTATAGCGTCCGTGGGGCAGATTTTTTCACAGGTTCCGCACCGGGTACAGTCCGACATAGAAACCGGCGCAGCAGGCATATTCATGGCCTCTTTGTAGGGATAGTTGCCGGGAACTGTTACCGTTTTCAGCTCCGGGCGTTCCAGTTTTTCCAGTACCTTCTGTGAAA
>DVJR01000014.1 GCA_018716575.1 Candidatus Scatomonas merdavium
GCCGCCAGGGGCACGGCCTATCACCGGGTTCTGGAATGTCTGGATTACTGCGGGATTCCGCAGGATGTCCTGCGGCTGCGGGAAAGTCAGGCGGCACAGGGGTATCCCGCACTGGCGGAGAACCTGCGGGAGCAGCTCGATGGAATGATCCGGGACGGGAAGCTGGATGCGGTGTCGGCGGCCAGCGTAGAGCTCCGGGATATCAGGCATTTTCTGGAATCTCCCGTGGGCAGGCGGATGACGGCAGCCGCACAGGCGGGCAGGCTCTGGCGGGAACAGCCTTTTTCTCTGGCAGTTCCCGCGTCGGAGCTTCGTTCCGACTGGCAGGCGGAGCAGGGCGCCGTGCTTGTGCAGGGAATTATCGACGCTTATTTCGAAGAGGAAGACAGGTATGTGATCGTGGACTACAAGACGGATAAGGTGTACAGCCGGGATGGCAGGGACCTGGCGGAGAAATACGGGCGTCAGCTCTTCTATTACCGGAAAGCGCTGGAACAGGCCACCGGGCGGGAAGTGAAGGAGATGCTGATCTACTCCGTGACGCTGGGAAGAGAAATACCGGTGGGGATGGAATACCCGCAGGGCACCCCGTAATCCATGCCCTGCGGGCGGGGTCGCCGCTTCGCTGCTCCACAGTGTATAATTTCGGAAAACGGGGCCACACTCTAAAGGGAGCAGGCAGGCCTGGCCGGAGGGCCGGGCCGCTGCCTGACGGAAAGGAGCGTGGATTCGGTATGCCGAAGAAAGAGAAAAAAATTGATCTGCACCATCTGACGCCGGAGGAATCTCTGAAATACGAAATCGCGGAGGAACTGGGTCTGCTGGACAAGGTGCTGGAAAACGGCTGGAAACAGCTTTCCGCCAAGGAGACGGGCCGTATCGGCGGCCTGGTTACGAAGCGGAAGAGAGAGCTTCAGGAGGAAGCGGGCAGGCAGTAGATGTCAGGCATCCTCTGCGGCGGGCGGCTGCACCGTATGGCCGCTGGATGCTGCTGCGGCCTGAATGGTACAAAGGGGCGAATTTTCGCCTGTGAAAATACAAAGGAGAATGCTATGTTTCGGGAAATGCGAAGAAAACGGCAGCTTCTGCCGGAACGGGAGACGGAAGAGATACTGATGCGGGGCACTTCCGGAGTGCTGGCGCTGATCGGGGATGAAGGCTATCCCTATGCGGTTCCGTTAAGCTACGTTTATGAAAAAGGAAAGTTTTTCTTTCACTGCGCCCGGCAGGGCCATAAGCTGGATGCTCTCCGCCGCTGCGGGCGCGCTTCCTTCTGCGTGATCGACAGGGATCAGATCGTTCCGGAGGAATACACCACCTATTTCAGAAGCGTGATCGTATTCGGAACGGTGCGGGAAGTGACGGAGGATGAAGAAAAACGGGCCGCCATGGAGAGACTGGCGCGAAAATATGCGCCGGAGGATACGGAAGAACACAGGAGAAAAGCCATAGAGGACGAGTGGAAGCCTCTGTGCGTGCTGGAAATGAACGTGGAGCACATGACGGGCAAGGAGGCCATAGAGCTGAGACGGAAATCAGAATATGGGAAATAGACAGCAGGCTGTGAAAAATGAGTTCGTTTTTTCACGGTCTGCTTTTTATAAAAGAGCGGGGAGATTTCATGCTGTGCTCCAGAGAGGTAAAGACTGAGATGCGCGGAAAAGCAGGAGCCAATATCCCCCCCGGCGGCTTGTGCGCCGGGCGGAAAAAAGTTATACTCCAGAGTATCCCGAACACATGCCCTGCGGGCGGGGTCACGGTTTCGCCGTTCCATAGGGACAGGTAAAAAACGACAGAAAGAATACGGCACAGGTGAGGAAAGAACAGAATGAAAGAACGATATCATACAGAAAAAGATGGAAAACTGTCTCTGGAGGATGTGAAGCCCGGCGAGCGGGCCAGCGGCATGCTGGAGCTCTCTGACGGAGAATTCCGGCTGCCGGTCACGGTGATCCGGGGCAGGACAGAGGGAAAGACGGTGCTCGTCACGGCCGGAATACACGGGGGCGAGTATGTGGGAATACAGGCGGCGGCAGAGCTGGCCTCCGAGATCCGGCCGGAGGAGGTCGCGGGCCGGATTATTCTGGTGAAAGCGGTGAGCCGCATAGATTTTGAGGAACGGAACGGCAGCATCTGCGCGGAAGACGGGAAGAACCTGAACCGGGCATTTCCCGGTAAGGCCGACGGGACGGTGACGGAACGGCTGGCTCTGGCCATCGTGGACACGCTGCACCGGGAAGCTGATTACTACATTGATCTGCACAGCGGCGACACCTATGAAATGCTGGCGCCCTTTGTCTATTACGCTGGAGAAGCGGTGCCGGACGTGGTGGAGACCTCCCGTCAGATGGCCCGGCAGGCTGACGTGCCGTATATGGTGCGCTCAGAGGTGGATTCCGGCGGCTCTTACAATTACGCGGCTTCCTGCGGAATTCCCAGCGTGCTGCTGGAGCGGGGCGGCATGGGCTCCTGGACGCTGGAAGAGGTGCAGTCCATGAAAAAAGACGTCCGAAGCATGCTGGCGTACCTGGGCGTCTGCCGGGCGGGCCGGATTTCCAGAGATCATTATCCGCTGGAGGTGACGGACATTCAGTACCAGTACGCCTCCTGCTTCGGCCTCTGGTATCCGGAGAAGCGGCCGGGCGATCTCTTCGGAGCGGGCGAGCTGCTGGGAGTGACGAAGGATTATGAGGGAAATGTTCTGGAGCGGGCCGTCGCTCAGGAAAGCGGCGTTGTCCTGTACCAGACGGGAAGCCTGCAGGTCTGCGAAAACGGCCCCATGATCGCCTATGGAAAGATTGATTACCATTCGGATGACCGGAAGAAACAGATCGCCGCGTACTGGTCGAAACGCAGTGAGGATTTTCTGCGGCAGAGGCGGGAAGAGCTGCACAGCCCGCTGGCGGGCCGTTTCCTGGGGATCATCCGGGAAAATCTTCCGGCGGGGAAACCGCTGAAAATACTGGACGTGGGCTGCGGGACGGGCTTTTTCTCCATCCTGCTGGCAGCGGAGGGCCATGATGTGACAGGCGTCGACCTGACGCCGGGCATGATCGAGGGTGCGAAAAAGCTGGCGGCAGAGGAACTGGCGGCGGAGACGTCCGGAAGCTGCCGTTTCCGGGTCATGGATGCGGAAAAGCTGAAATTTGAAAGTGAAACCTTCGATGTGGTGATTTCCAGAAACCTGACCTGGACGCTGCCAAACGCGGGCAGAGCCTACCGGGAATGGTGCCGTGTACTGAAACAAGACGGAATTCTGCTGAATTTTGACGCGGATTACGGGAAAGAGGACTGCACGGACGCGGAGGGACTGCCGCAGAATCACGCCCATCACCGCCTGGGCGCGGCGATGCTGGAGGAGTGCGAGAGGCTGAAGCGTCAGCTTCCCATCACCTTTTACAGACGGCCCGGCTGGGATCTGGAGGCGCTGGGGGAGGCGGGCATGGCTTCCTTCCGGGTGGAGCTGGGAGTCGGCCGGGAGATTTACCGGGAAAAAGACCAGTTCTACAATCCGACGCCCCTGTTCCTGATCCGGGCCGTGAGGAAGAGGACAGGAGACTAAGATTTTGAAAAACAGATGACACAATGATGATATAACACGGAGGGATACGGAACATGCAGCTTCAACAGCAGTACGAGACAGAAAACAGGGCCTACTGGTCCAACCGGGCGCCGGGCTATTCGGAGGTAAACAGAAGCGAACTGCGCTCCGGGCAGCGACAGGTATGGGGCGGCACCCTTTCAGAGCTGATAGAAAATCATTATCCGGGCCGGGAGCGGGAGACAATCGCGGTGCTGGATATCGGCACGGGGCCGGGTTTTTTTGCCATCATCCTGGCCGAGATGGGATATCAGGTGACGGCTGTGGATTATACGGAATCCATGCTGGAAAAGGCGCGCCTGAACGCTGGGATCTGGGGAGAGAAGATCCGGTTCCTGCAGATGAACGCAGAAGAGCTGAAGCTGGGAAGCGGCAGCTTCGATGTGATCGTCACACGGAATCTTACCTGGAACCTTCCCCATCCGGAAAAGGCGTACGGGGAATGGGAAAGAGTGCTGAAGCCGGGCGGAATCCTGCTGAATTTCGACGCCAACTGGTACAATTACCTCTTTGACGAGGCGGCGCGGGAAGGGTATCTGCAGGACCGGGAGAATATCCGGGAGAGCGGCGTTCCCAATGAGACGGACGGCACGGATATTCCCGCCATGGAGGCCATCGCCTTCCAGGCGCCGCTGTCGGCCCTGCGCCGGCCTGAATGGGACCGGAAGGTGCTGGAGCGGCTGGGCATGGCGGTGGAGACGGATCCGGAGATCTGGCGGACCGTATGGACCCGGGAGGAGCGGATCAACAACAGTTCCACGCCGATGTTTCTGGTGCGGGCGGTGAAACGGAAGTGGTGAAAAAGTTATGAGAAAATATGTGATCCGGCGTCTGCTGCTGCTGATTCCGATATTATTTGGCATTACGTTTCTTTCCTTTGCCATGATGAGAATTGCAGGCAGCGACGCGGTTCTGCAGCGGGCGGATGCCTCCGGCGTGGCCCTGACCCAGGAGGTCATAGACGCGCAGAGGGCGGAGCTGGGACTGGATCAGCCTTTTCTGACCCAGTATTTCCGCTGGCTGGGCGGCTTTCTGACGGGAGATCTGGGAGTGAGCTACGTCTCCGGCAACGATGTGTTTTCCACATTTGTGTCAAAGCTGCCGGCCACGCTGCTTCTGACCGCCACCTCGATCCTTCTGACGGTGGCTATCTCCATTCCGCTGGGAATCCTCTCCGCTGTGAAACAGAATAAATTTACCGACTATTTGATACGATTCTGCAGCTTCATCGGGAATAGCCTGCCGAATTTCTTTGTGGCGCTGGTGCTTATGTATCTGCTGGCTATCTGCTTTCCGGTATTTCCGGTGATTTCCACCGGGCTGAGCCTGCAGAGCGCGGCCCTGCCCACTCTGACTCTGGCTATCGCCATGTCGGCCAAATATCTCAGACAGGTGAGGGCCACAGTGCTGGACGAGCTGGACAAGGCGTATGTGACGGGGGCCAGAGCCCGGGGAGTCCGGTTCTCCGTGACCCTCTGGAAAAGCGTCCTGCGGTCCTGCCTGGTGACGATTCTGACCCTTCTGGCTATGTCTGTGGGCAGTCTTCTGGGCGGCACGGCCATCGTGGAATCTATTTTTATGTGGGACGGCGTGGGCAAGCTGGCGGTGGACGCCATCAATATGCGGGATTATCCCATGATTCAGGCCTACGTGGTCTGGATGGCTGTTATCTATGTGGTGGTTAATCTGATTACGGATATTTCCTACCGGGCGCTGGACCCGCGGATACGGCTGGGAGGTGAGGAAGCATGAGCGGACAGGCATCAACGGTCACTGTGCGGCGTCAGATCGCGAAGAAGGACTATACGAAGGTCCGTCTGATCCTTTTTACCGCCCTGGTGGCGGCGCTGCTCCTGACGGCCATATTTGCGGAGTGGATCTGCCCGTACGATCCGTATGAACAGGATCTCTCCAACGCTCTTCAGCCGCCGTGCGCCGCGCATCCCTTCGGCACCGACCGGTACGGACGGGATATGCTCTCCCGGATCATCGTCGGTTCCAGGGCCAGCATTTTTTCGGCGCTGGCGCTGGTGGCTATCATAGCCGTCGCGGGAACGGTGATCGGCGTAATCTGCGGCTATTACGGCGGCGTGGTGGACGGGATACTGATGCGGGTATCCGATGTCTTTCTGGCTTTCCCGAGCCTGATTTTTGCCATGGCAATCGCGGCGGTATTAAACGGCGGCATACAGAATGCGGTTCTGGCGCTGGCGGTGATCAGCTGGCCTAAATACGCCAGGCTGGCCAGAGGGCAGACGCTGGCGGTCCGGCAGTCTGAGTATATTGCTGCTGCCAGACTGTCCGGCAGCAGTTCCTTCCGGATCATTCTGCGTCATGTGATTCCCAATATCGCGGGAACTGTTCTGGTGACAGCCATGCTGGATATTGGCGTGATGATGATGGAGATCGCAGCCCTGTCCTTTCTGGGACTGGGCGCCCAGCCGCCCACGGCAGAGTGGGGAAGCATGATGAGCAGCGGAAGGAGCATGCTGCAGACCTACCCCTGGGTAGTTCTGACGCCGGGGCTGGCCATATTTGTATCGGTTGTACTGTTTAATCTGCTGGGAGATACGGTCCGTGACTGGATGGCTCCCGGAAGCGCACGGAAGAAAAGAAACTGACAGGAGGACTGGAAATGAAGAAGAAAAGGACGGCGGCAGCGCTGCTTCTGTGCATCGCTCTGGCAGCATCTTCGCTGGCGGGATGCAGCGGAGGAACGGCGGGAGAAAATCAGGGACAGAATGCCGAACAGGGAAGTTCATACGGAGCCGACAGCGGAGAGGCGGCGGGCGCTAAAACATTCGTTTTCGGAGATACCACCTTCAATGCGGAAAACGAAGAGTCCGACATTAATCCCCACAACGCCTGCGGAGGATGGGCCTGTATCCGCTATGGCGTGGGGGAGACGCTGGTGCGTCTTTCCGATACCATGGAGATCGAGCCCTGGCTGGCGGAGAGCTGGGAAAATGTAGATGAACTGACCTGGACGATCACCCTGCGGGACGACGTGAATTTCAGCACAGGCCGTCATATGGACGGTGAGGCTGTGAAGGAATGCCTGGAAGCACTGATGGAGAATCATGCCCGTGCGGCGGGCGATCTGAATATCGCGGAGATCACCGCTGATGGCCAGACGCTGACTATACGGACCTCAAAACCGGTGCCGGCGCTGATGAATTATCTGGCGGAGCCGTACGGCTGTATCATAGACATGGAAGCAGGCGTTACAGAGGACGGTATCGTATGCGGGACGGGCCCTTATGAAGCGGTTTCTCTGGTGACGGACACCAGCCTGGAGCTTGTGAAGAACGAGGATTACTGGGACGGTGAGCCAAAGCTCGATCAGATCACCGTCCGGACTATTTCGGATGGAGACACCCTGACCATGGCGCTGCAGTCCGGCGAGATAGACGCGGCCTACGGCATGCCCTATGCCAGCTATCCGCTGTTTGAAAATGACAGCTACACGATTTCCGGCTGCGCCACCAGCCGCGTGTTCTTCGCTACCATGAATTTTGACAGCGAGATCACCTCTGATCCGGCGGTGCGGAAAGCTATTGCCATGGGCATTGACAAGGAAAGCTTTGTAGAGACACTGCTCGGCGGAAACGGGTACGCGGCGGAAGGCGCCTATCCGGACAGCTACGCTTACGGCGGCGACGCTGTGGAGACAGAAACCTATGACCCGGAAGGAGCCATGGAAGTGCTGGAGGAGGCCGGATGGACGGACACAGACGGCGACGGCGTCCGGGAAAAGGACGGGCAGAAGCTGACTCTTCGCTGGCTGACGTATCCCAGCCGCCAGGAGCTGCCGCTGCTGGCAGAGGCAGCCCAGGCCACGCTGGGAGACATCGGGTTTGACGTGCAGATCAACAGCACAGCGGATCACAACAGCATCCGCGCGGACCGGAGCGCCTGGGATATCTATGTGAGCGCCTTTGTCACGGCGCCGTTGGGAGATCCGGAATACTTTTTCAACTACTGCTGTCTGGACGGCTCCGTCCAGAATGTGGGAAATTACCAAAGCGACCGTCTGCAGGAGCTGGCGGAAGAGCTCTCGGGGACTTTTGACACAGACCGCCGCGCCGGGCTGGCGGTGGAGATGCAGCAGACGATTCTGGACGACAACGCCTATGTGTTCTGCTCCTTCCTGCGCATGAGCATTATTTCCAGGGCCGGCGTCACGGGGCTGGTTTCCCATCCCTGTGATTATTATGAAATCACGGCGGATCTGGATATTGACGGATAAAGCGGTGGGGAGAAGGATGGAAGAAATGGAAAAAACTGCGGAAGAGCTTCTGGAATACTGCTCGGTGGATGTGGCGTATGACGGAAAGAGGGTCTTGCAGGATATCAGTTTTTCCCTGCGGCCAGGAGAGATTCTGGGGATTGCCGGGGAATCGGGCAGCGGAAAGAGCACGCTGATCCGGGCGGCGCTGGGGCTTCTGGGCCGCGGCGGGCTGGTGGCCCGTGGCGATATCTGGTTCCGGGGCAAGGATCTGCCGGACCTGAAGGAAAAGGAAATGCGCGGGATACGGGGGGCGCAGATCGCCATGATTTTCCAGGACGCCGGAGCGTCCCTGTGCCCGATCCGTACCATCGGGGATCAGATCCACGAGAGCCTTGCGGCCCATGAACGGGTGACGCGGGAGGAGAGCGGCCGAAGGGCGCTGGAGATGTTCTCCAGGCTTGGCTTCCGGGATGGAAAGCGGATTCTGGAGAGCTATCCTTTCGAAATGTCCGGTGGGATGAATCAGAGAATCGGAATTGCCCTGGCCATGCTGCAGAAGCCGGCGGTTCTTCTGGCGGATGAGCCCACCAGCGCGCTGGATGTGTCCGTGCAGCGACAGGTGGTGGAAGAGATGCTGCTGATGCGGAAGCTGTACGGGACAGCTATGATACTGGTCACTCACAATATCGGCGTCATCCGCGCCATGGCGGATACGGTGCTGGTGCTGAAAGACGGGAAAATGGTAGAGTACGGCTCTGCGGAGCGGGTACTCTGCCATCCGGAACAGGAATATACGAAAGAGCTGCTGGCCGCTGTGCCAACGATTCGGAGGAATTAAATGGAACCATTGCTGGAGGTGAAAAACCTCACCCGGACCTTCCGGGGCAGAGAGAAAAAAGAATTTGCCGCTGTGGATCATGTGAGCTTCTGCCTGTATCCGGGCGAGACCCTGGGGATCGTCGGAGAATCCGGAAGCGGAAAGAGCACCGTAGCCCGGCTGATTACAGGGCTGACCGACGTCACAGAGGGGGAAATCTATCTGAAGGGAAAGAAGATTACCGGCAGAAAAGGGCGGGCGTTTCGGGAGGTATGCCGGCAGTGCCAGATGGTTTTTCAGTCGCCGGCGGGGTCCTTCGATCCCCGGCGCACGCTGGGGGACGGGATCGGAGAGAGCCTGGAAAACAGCGGGATGAAAAAGGCCGAACGGCAGCGCCGGGTCGCGGAGCTTCTCCGGCGCTGCGGGCTGCCGGAGGAATACGCTGCCCGGTATCCCCATGAAGTCAGCGGCGGAGAATGTCAGCGGGCGGCTATCGCCAGGGCTCTGGCCATTGAACCGGAGCTTCTGATCTGTGATGAGGCCACCAGCTCATTGGATGTGACGGTGCAGAAGCAGGTGATGGAGCTGCTGGCAGGGCTCCGGGAGGAGAACGGAGTGGCATATGTGTTCATCTGCCATGATCTGGCCCTGGTGCAGCAGTTCTGCAGCCGGGTGCTGGTCATGCAGGATGGCCGTATCGTGGAAGAGGGGACGCCGGATGAGGTGATCCTGCGGCCGCGGGAGGATTATACCAGACGCCTGGTGGAAGCGGTGCTGTAGCTTTTTGTATCTGGTGCTTGACAGAGCCCCTACCGGATGGTATGATGTCATTGTGTATAAATTCCATATCAACGTTGCAAGTGCATCCGGCGCCGGTGCGTCCGGGTGAAAAGGGAATCGGGTGTGAGGCCCGAGCGATCCGGTCACTGTAATCAGGGAGTACGGCGCATATATCCATTGTATGCAGAGCATATGAGAAGGGGCGTTACGCGATGATCTGAGAGCCAGGAAACCTGCTTGTTTCGTACAAGGTTGAAGCTTCCGAGCAAAGCTTTCCATCTATCCATCAGATATGGAATGCCTGATAGAGTATTCACTCGGCCGGGAACCTTCGAACGGGATTTATACACCGTTTAAACGGCAGGGTGAGATACTTCGGAGTCAGTCAGACTGTTTAATACCGCGTCATTTTCCTCCGCAACCAGTGACGGACCGGTTTTCCGCTTGGCAGCTGTCAGGCACCGAAGTGGGTCTCCCCACATCAGAAAACGATCTCCCGAAAGGGAGTTTTTTTATTATAGAAAAGGAAGGAGATTGGTATGAAGGTATTGCTGATTAACGGAAGCCCCCATGAACATGGCTGCACGTACACGGCACTGTGCGAGACGGCGGAGAGGTTGAAAAAACACGGCGTTGAGAGCGAGATCCTGTATCTGGGGAAAAAGCCCATCGCGGGCTGTATCGCCTGTGGAAAATGCGCGGGCAGCGGACGGTGCGTATTTGATGATCTGGTGAACCAGACCCTGGAGAAGCTGGATGAGTACGATGGAATTGTTGCGGGTTCGCCGGTATATTATGCAGGGCCCTCCGGCCAGATCTGCGCGTTTCTGGACCGCCTGTTTTACAGCGCCGGCGGCCGGATGGACGGCAAGGTGGGCGCGGCGGTGGTGTCCTGCCGGCGTGGCGGCGCCAGCGCGGCCTTCGACCGCCTGAACAAATATTTTACCATCAGCAATATGATTGTAATCGGCTCCCAGTACTGGAATCAGGTGCATGGCTTTACGCCG
>DVJR01000165.1 GCA_018716575.1 Candidatus Scatomonas merdavium
GAACTTCGCAGGGCAGAGCGCAGGCAGATCGGCGTAATGATGGACAGCTTCGGCCTGTACGAGCGCCTGTCCGTATACGATAACCTGGCCTTTTACGCGGACATATACCGCGTCTCCCGCAGGGTCATAAATGAAATACTGAAACGAATCGGTCTGTATGACGCTCGGAGCACTGCCGCCGGAAAGCTCTCAAAGGGCATGAAAAGCCGGTTATCTCTGGCCCGGGCGCTGATGAACAACGCCCGGATACTTTTTCTGGACGAGCCCACCGCCGGCCTCGACCCCGTCACCACCCGGGAAATCCACAACATTCTGCTGAAGCAGAAGGCGCAGGGGACAACGATTTTTCTCACCACGCACAATATGGCGGAAGCGGAGAGTCTCTGCGATCATATCGCGCTGCTGAGCCAGGGCTTTGTTCTGGAATACGGAAAGCCGGCGGAAATCTGCCGGAAATACAATCATTTAAACAGGCTCCGGGTAACGCTCAAAGACGGAAGGACGCTCACCCTGGAAAACGGACGCGCTTCTGCCTCCAGAATACGGGAATATCTGGAAAACGACGCCATTGAAGCCATCCATTCCACGGAGCCGACGCTTGAAACTGTTTTTATCGAACTGACCGGAAGGGGGCTGGATGAGCATGAATAATGTTGCTGCAATTTTCAAAAAGCAGATAAAGGATACGCTGAAAAACAAAACCATACTGATACAATTCATCCTCTTTCCCATGCTCACTCTGCTTATGAGCCGCACGGTAAGGGTCGAGGGAATGCCGGAGAACTTCTTCGTGAACCTGTTCGCCGCGATGTACATCGGAATGGCCCCGCTGACAAGCATGGCGGCCGTCATAGCGGAAGAAAAGGAAAAAAACACCCTGCGGGTGCTGATCATGTCGGATGTAAAGCCCTGTGAGTATCTGCTGGGCACCGGCATCTATATCTGGATTATATGCATGGCCGGCTCTGCCGTCATCTGCGCCGCCGGCGGCTACGGGCCGCAGGAAGCGGCCGCCTTTATGGGCCTTATGGCAGCCGGCATCCTGATTTCACTGCTGGCAGGGGCTCTCATAGGCACCTGGAGCCGGACGGAAATGATGGCCACATCGCTTGTCGTTCCCGTCATGATGATATTTTCTTTCCTGCCGATGCTGTCACTGTTTAATCCTGCGATCGCAAAAATCGCAAAATTCACCTATACCGAACAGATCAGCCGCATGATCGGCCAGGTCGGCCACCTGCAGCTTCGGGCAGAAAACATCTGTATTCTTCTGGCAAACGGTCTGATCGCTGTCGGGCTGTTTACAGCTGCGTATAAAAGGAGGGGGCTGGGATAGAAAACGGCCGGAGGCGGAAAATAGAGTTCCTCTGTTGTAAAAAACATCTGATTTTGGCCTGAATCGGCCTGATACCGTGCGCTGTCAGGGCAATTTGCCGCCCTGACGGCTGACACAACTGATTTGCTATAGAATAGAATACCCACAGGGCCCACCTTATGGAACGGCGAAGCCGTGACCCCTCCCGAAGGGTATGTATTACGGGGTGCCCTGTGGGTATGATTAAAGCTGTTCCGACATTTCTCTGAAAGCTTCGATACTGTCTGCGCGGGCCGCGATCTTCAGAAGCTTCTGCAGCTTCTCGACATCCCGGATGGACAGGATTCGCTCACGCAGTTCTCCGGGCACCTCGCCCAGCTCCTGCAGAAGATCCAGTACGCCCTGCGCCAGCCCGAAGAGCTCGCCCTCGGCTCTTCCTTCAGCTCTTCCCTCGGCTCTTCCGGCAATTCTTTCATCGCGTAACGCCAATTCCAACCACATATAACGTTCCCCCATTTCCCGGCTGGCCCTGACCTGCCGGACGCTTTCCTGCAGCCGGCGGACAAACCCGTCTCCGAAATCCTTCTCCGACTCCCCGGAATCCGCTTTCACGAATTCCAGAAACCGCACCAGCGGAGCCGGCACTTCTTCCCGGTTCTTCCCGCGGGTGTTTAAAAAGATGGTATGGTGTCCGTCCTGAACCGGATACTCCGGCGCTTCCTGATACCGTTTTTCTTCCGTATACACGTATTTCCCGGCTCCCACAGGATCAAAGTCACAGATAAATATCACATACGAATCCGGCAGTAGCTCGTATTCCGTGCCGCTGCAGAGAGCATCCATGTCCATGTGGCTGTGATAATACCTGGAACGTTTCTCAATGCAATCCGTCCTGACCTGCATCTCCACGTCGAAACGGGTATTGTTCTCATCCTGCACGTAGACATCCATCCGGATTCCGCGGTATCTGGGATCGTATAACATATTTCTTTCCGTATCGACTTTTACATGGGAAATGGGGATATTCAGAATCAGCTCCAGAAGTTCCTGACAGTTCTGCGGGTCCATCATGACCGCCGCAAACATGAAATTGTTTTTGATCGTTAGTTCCTGTAATGATTTTTTCTGACTCATGTAATTCCTCCGGACAGCAGAGGAACTCTATAGAGTATATAGTATCACTCATTTCTGTATCCGTCAAACACTTTCTTCGATTGCAATTTCGATTTAATCCAAAAGGATAGGGCATCTGTCATGATGTATTGCACCTCTTCCGGAAAAGAACGCCCAGCCCAGGCATTTGCCTGAGCCGGACGTTCTCTTTAATATATTATATTCAGTCCCTTATTCAGCTTTCCTTTTCCGAAGCAATACAAGCACTCCGGCCAGTGATGCACAGATCAGGACAGGCCATACCGCCGTCACAGTCGGATCGCCGGTCGCAGCTGCATTTCCGCCGGAAGATGCACCGCTATCTCCCTGATCGCCGCCAGACGTATTGCCGCCTTCTCCTGCCGCGCCGTTTCCTTCACTTTCATTTCCGGAAGATGGCTTGTCTGCAGTTCCATCCCCGCCATGATCGGGTTCCGCATCATCTGTTACGGAGATTGACAATTCCGCCGTCATTCCATTCCAGGAAACCGTGATCGCCGTATCGTCCGCAGTTAATGCTCCGTTTGGCGTATACGTATAGTCTTCAACGACCTGGCGTCTTCCGTCTGAATATACCGCGCTGACTACCATACCCTCCGGATCAAAGACTTCACCTGTCTTATATTCCGTACGTTCCGGCGCTGTCGTAATCTCGATTCCTGTAATCACAGGAGTTTCGCTGCTGCCGCTTCTTACCGAAATCACTACCTGGGCAGTCATGCCGTTCCAGGAGATCACTGCCGCCGTATCTTCCACCGTCAGAGGCCCTGCCGGCTCCACTGTATAATCTGTGATTTCGATGCGGCTTCCATCCGAATATATGGCATTCACCACCATACCTTCCGGATTAAAGACTTCTCCCTCCACATAGTCCGTCAGATTCGGCTGTTTCGCGATTTCAATGCCTACAACTGTCGGCTCCCCGGCCTCGCTCACTGCTGTAAAGCTGCGCTGCGCCGTTACCGTTGTGTTTCCCGCACTGTCTGTAGTGACTGCGTACCAGGCATAGCCCTGTCCTGCAGTGAGGTTCTGAGGCTTGAAGGTAATCGTTTCATTTCCAGCCGTGATCACAGTCCCTGCTTTTTCGGCTTCACCGGAAGAAATGCTGAGCGATGTAGTCGTAAATGTCCTCTCCTGGTTTCCTCCCAGATCGACTGCAACGGCGAATTCATCCCTGTTTTTCTGATAAAGCCCGTCAATCTGCTGGTAAGAACCATCTGCCCAGGGCGTTTCCGTTTCCCCGGTCAGCGGACAGTATGTATTGAAGTAAATCAGCCCGTTCTCCACATCGAAATTGATCATTCGCAGGAAACCGTTTCCTCCGTAAATCATGTTGCCGCTTTCATCCTGGTAATCCTGCAGGATACTGTAGAACTGCTGCCCGCCTGTTGTCGGATTGATCACATCCACGCCGTCCACATGTCCGCACAGGAGCAGTTTTACATTCTCATTCCCCTGGATGACCTCACTGAGCAGACGCTGTCCCAGGGAGCTTGTAATCCTTCCGCCGCTGTTAAAGTGATGGGTCAGGATGATAATATTATAGTCCGCATACTGGGGATCCGTCACAATGCCTTTCGCCCACTCGATATCTGATTCATCCATCCAGTAGCTGAGTGTCAGCAGCATGATCTTACTTCCGTGGATCGTCTGCGTCAGGCACATATCGTCTGTTTCATTATGGTTCGATACCAGTTCCCAGCCTCCGAGGTTTTCTTCAAACCTGCTCAGCGGGAAGTACTGGCGATACAGCCTGTCGCTGTTGGGGATCAGATTGTATTTGTCCACATACTTATAGTCATGATTTCCCCAGGCGATTGTATATGGAATTTCTGCGTTTTCCAGAACTTCATAGGCCTTGTCAACGGTCTTCCAGTTGTATTCCCATGACAGATAGGCAGCGTTCGCCACATCACCCGTATCCACATTCATGACGCTCTTATAATCATCATACGTGTCGGCAATCCATTTCTTCTGCTGCAGAAGGATGTCCTCATAAAACTCAGAGGTGTACTGCACATCCGACGTCCACGACATGGAGAAATCGTACTGCCCGTCTCCCGGCGTATAGCTGTCCATATCTTCCGGCTCGGTTCCCAGTCCCCGGAAGAACAGCAGATACAGATGCCCGTCTTTCGTATACTGGCTTCCATCCACCTCAATATCCATGGACAGATTTCCCGATCCGGATGTGGAAGCTGTTTTTACCCATTTCCCCGCTTCCTGATCATATGCATAAGCATGGATCTGGCGGTCTGAAGCTCCATACCATCCGATATGGTATTTGCCCTCCGCAATCTGCTCTTCGGTCAGGCTGATCTTATAGATCTGATACGGCTTCGTTCCATCTTCCGTGGCCGTCGTCATATTCGACAGCTCCTGAGCTGCATACCCGCAGGTCATCGGATCTATGGAATCAGGCGTATTTTCCGTTGTGCTTCCGGAAGCCACCTCCATATTTTCTTCAGACAGGGTGATGGCATCACTGAGGTAAAAATCAGTCGTCAGTGTTTCGTCCGCACTTTCGTCCGGATCCACAACCAGGGTCTGCCCGTCTTCCGATACAACCGTATCGGTCCCCGCTATATCGGGCGTCTTTGAATCTCCAAGATGAATGGTTACACTGCAGCTGGCGGTCTCACCGTCTGCCTGTACGGTTATCGTTACCTCTTTATCACCGGAGCCCGTCATGGTAAGCGTCTCTGTAAACATACCCGCTTCCACATGCCCCAGATCATAGGTTTTGTCTCCGACCTTCACCGTCAGATCAGCCGCCCGGCTGAGCAGTCCCTGCACCAGGTGATCACCCGCCTCCAGCGTGGCTGACCTGCCGACCACATCTGCATTTACAGCGAGATCGCCGTTCTTTTCCGGCTGGCCGATGGTGACCGCATCCCCGAAATACGCGCTGTAGCGGAAGGACTCCCACTGCTCAGAGGTTCCGGCTCCTGAGATCTGAACCTCATAAATCGTCCCGGCAAAGGCTCCCGCCAGCTCTTCATCTGAATAGGCGCCGATCACCGTTGGCAGCGATTCATCCGTATAGATGGAGTTTTCAAGGAACACCCGTCCCTTCTGAACGGCCACGCCGTCGATATACAGGGAAACCGTCAGCCCGTCATACATAAGCGTTACCATATGCTGGTTTCCGTCTGTTATATTGATCTCATTCGTATAATCCGTTTTCTGGTCCGTCGGCCAGGAGGAGGTGTCGTAATTGTGCTCTCTCCACCATTTTGCATAATAAGAAGCATCCAGCTGTCCCGATGCTGAATTTACGGACATCTGATACGCATTGGTATCATGATCCGTGCTCAGGAATTTTGCCGCAATCACGCCTTTGCCGCCGCCCAGCGCCTCCATATCCTCATCCGTCATGGAAACGATCGCGCTGACAGTAAATGCGTCATAGTCATCGCCGATACTGCCATAGGTAATTTTGCTGTCGGAAAAATGCGCTCCCTGATCTGCGCCTTTGTCGCTTTCCGTCAGTTCGCCCGTCACCATCCCGACTGCCTTCCCGGTAGAATCTTCCAGGACATCACCGCTGATATCCGCAAAATGCTCTACCAGGGCATACTGATTGCTCCAGACATTCTCCGAGGACAGCTCCGATGCGCTGCCGCCGAAGTACACCCAAAGCCCGGTCACGGCATTTGCTTCTATCACCGGAACCTTCACCCAGACAATGGAGGTGCCGTCCGCATCATAGCTTTCTATATCGGAAGGAATCTCCTCTCCCCTTGTGGTGTAAAACTTCATTGTCTCACTCGGGGCGTTTTCGATTTCCAGCCTGACCGGAGCGTCGCTGAACGATGAGAAGGTATCATTTCGCAGAATAATGCTGCGGCGCTCTTCCGCCTCCGTATCCAGCCAGGCCCCTTTGTCCTCCTGAAGCTCCTCATTTTCCGCCTGCAGAAGGAGGTAATAATTCTCAACCGCTCCCTGCTGCGCGTCCGTCAGGAGATCATAGGCCTCCCTTGCTTCTTCCCATCTGCCGTCCTGAATCAGCTGCTCCACCTTTCCGACTGCATGGTCGATTCCGAACGCCTCAATCATTGTTGCGGTATCCGTATTTTTTCTTTCATAGGTGCATACAGTGAGTTTGTCGCCCTCCACCGTCACAGCTGCAAAGGTCTGCGTCGGGTTGCTCGCGCTTCCGCGCTGTTCACTTCTGGAAAACAGTGACAGGTATGTGTCAAGATCTTCTGTCGTCATCTCCGTAACCTGGGTGTCCATGTTGACCCCCGCCTGGCCCGGCATAAAATAGACCGTTCCGTCGTCACTGAGACTGTAGTAGAAGCGTTTTCCGTTTACCATTTCCATATATTCGGACTTATCCGCCGTACCGTCTTTTATGGAATACGTCCTTCCCAGTATATGATCCTGGCCCTGCAGCACAAGATCGATACCCAGCTCGTCGATAACGGGCAGCAGCACCGTCCGAAGCCCTGCTACCTCCGGGGCATCCGCCGTGCTTCCCGTTGTATAGGGGCCTTTATCCAGGCTCACTATGATCCATTCAGCCCCTCTGGCGCGCGCATCCGCCACATCGTCCTTCAGCCACTGGATCTGTTCCTCTGAAACACACTGCTCCGCATTTTCACTTGTGTTCAGAACTGCAATATGTGTGTTCGAATAATCAAAGCTGTAATAACCGGTTTCACCAATATTAAACTGTCCTGTCACAGTCTGTGTCCCTTCATTGCCGACAGCCGGCGCATAGAGGGTGCTTAAAAATGTATCCTGTGCATTGAAGAAGAGCTCCTTCCACGCTTCATCCCCGCGGGAAGCATCCACCATACTTCCGCTGTGCAGAATAAAGGATGCGTCCTGCCGGGTATCCAGAGCCACTTTCATCGTATCTGCCGCGACGGAAGCATCGTTCAGATCGCTGCCGTCTGTCCCTGCCAGATTGATAAAGGTAAACGCTCCGCTTTCAGGCGCCGTCCGGAACGTACCGGTCTCCGAAACATCGCCTCCGGTGCATACCTGATAATAATAAGCCGTATCCGCGTCCAGGCCCTCTGCTTTGGCTGTATACCGAAATCCGGTTTCATTGGATGACCCCGATGCAGCTATGGTCTGCGGGCTGCTCATATCCTCTTTTGTCGAAATGCTGACATAGGAGTCTCCCTCTTCTTTGCTGTACCAGCTGAATCCAATACCGTCACCGGCCGGAGCTGCCGTCACTCTGGTAATCGCTTCATCCGGATAGGAAAACGGCCGCGGGATCGGGTACTTATCCGCCGTCATTTCCCACTCCAGATCAAATCTCCAGCCCAGGTCAATGTAAGTCTCCTTTGTCTGGAGCGCTTCCTTTCCTGTCAGATCTCCATTCTGTTCGCCGGCTGTAACTGCGTTTCCGTCTATCGTGACCTCCTCGCAGGTAAGATTGTCTGAAAATGTATTTCTTCCGCTTGAAGCAGCAATCGTGCCATAAAGACCGCCAGCGCCACGGGCAGTGATATCCCCGGCTGCCGTCATTATACCGCCGTATGCCACATTGCCTTCCAGGGTAACCGCGTTGATATAGCCCACGATCGGTGACTGGCTCACAATAGCCGTGGAAATACCGGCAGTATCACACGTCAGGTTTACATCCGTGATACAGTTACGGATCGTGCTGGTTGAACTGTAAGCCGCAATCCCTCCCATCATGCTTCCGAATGATACCGCTGTTCCCCCGCAGCTGAAATCTCCGCTTACATAACAGTTGGAAACGGTTGCCGTATTCTGGTTATTCCGTCCGTTCATGGCAGTGATACCGGCTGCTTTGGCTGCATTCGGGGCCGATACCTTTGCATTGGACACACGGCATCCATGGATCATCCCGCCATTGGCATTTTCCCCGGCAATGACCGCAACGCCTGAAAAGCTGTCTGTATTGCACACGACGCTGGTTTCTATGACCGGGCTTTCAAAGGCCAGATCCTTAATTGTGCCGCTGTTCACACGTACAAATCCTACCAGATAATCCCTCCGGGTACCTGTATCCGTATCAATGATCCTGAGGCCTGAGATGCTGTGGCCTGCCCCGTCAAGGACGCCGGAGAACCGGTCGATCATCGGGAAATTTTCCGTCAGGACAATATCGTCCGTCAGGACAAAATATTTTCCCGTAACCCGTCCGTCATTCCGGTTCAGAAGCTCCGTGACATAGCGCAGATCCTCTTCGGTTCCGATGCGGAACGGATCCTCTGCCACGCCGCTTCCCTCCAGCGTTAAGGCTCCCGGCTCTTTCAGTTCCGGACGGTTATCCGTTCCCATCTTCCAGCAGTCTCTGAAATCCCAGCCGATCTCCGTATACGTTTCCTGCTGCGACAGCTCGTCCGCCGTTACGCCTGTGCCGTTTGTGGCCTGGTCTCTGGCACTGTCTTCTGATACAATCGGACTGCCATTGAAGGAAATAGTTTCATTTGCAAGGTTATCCCCGGTCTTTACATGATAGCTGGTATTATACAGGCCATAGATACGTCCCACATTCGCAGTCGTCACATTGGACGGGAACTCTATACTGCCTTCTCCGGCTACATTTGCCTGAAGGGTGAGCGCATTGGGATAGCCGCATATGACAGCCGCGGAAACAATAACGTCCGCTCCCGTCCCCGTATAGGTCATATCAGCTTCCGCATAACAGTTTTTTATAAGTGTCTGCGAACCTGCGGAATAAGCCGTGATACCGCCCATCATGGCGCCATAAGCCGTATTGCCTCCGCATGATATACTTCCGTCAAACCGGCAGTCCTGGATCGAAGCTGCGGCACTGAGGTTCCTTCCGTTCAGCGCTGCAATACCTGCCGCTTTTCCAAGCCCCGGAGCAGTCACCGTACTGTTCTTGACCTGGACGCGGGAAATCAGTCCTCCCGTGGCATTTTCACCCACCACGACTGCCGCGCCGCAATAGCTGTTGGCGCCGGAGTTTACCAGCGTTTTCACCGATGCATTTTCAAAATTCAGGTTCTGTACCGTACCGGTATTTGTGCGGATAAATGCCACCCTGTGTTCTGTCCGCCCATCCAGGACAGCCTCCGGCTCATCGATGGTCAGCCCGTAAATGGTATGCCCGTTTCCATCCAGGATACCGTTAAAGCTGTCAATCATCGGAAAACTGTCACTCTTCATCTGAATATCAGAATTCAGCGCATAATTCTTCCCGACCCAGTCCGGATCATCTGCATTAAGCCTCGCTGCCATTTCCCGCAGATCTGCATCCGAATCCAGCATATAGGGATTTTCCTGGCTTCCATCCCCCTCGATTTCCGCAACATCCGAGTCGCGCTGAATCTTAAAGCTGTCGACCACACTCATATCGCTGGTTCTGTAGGTGGTGATCCTGAAGGAATTTTCCGATACTTCAACATAGGAAATATTGGGTATCCTCTCCTGGGATTTCACCGCCGCATAATCGAAGGTATCATTCTGGATCGTGTAGAACTTGCTTCCGCTGGCTGAATTGACCGTTACATACAGGATTCCCTCCGGATCGGTTACGCTGGACTCCACCGTATCCGTCACCTCAGGGGTAAGGCCATTCATCATATAGCTTCTCACATACACATGGTCATGTCCCTGCAGAACCACGTCAATATCCAGATCCTGGAATACCGGGACAAGTTCATTTCTCCTCTGCAGGATATCGCTTTCCGTCGCGTGGCTCGCCACGCTGTACAGGGAATGGTGAAGTACAACTACCTTCCAGTCCACATCCTGGTTTTTCTGAATCGCATCTTCCATGAATGCCTTATGCTCTGCGGTGCTCATGTTGTTCGTATTCAGGTTCATGAAAAGGACATTGTTGTAAACATACCAGTAATCGCTTCCTGCAGCTGTCGCGCCATACTGGCTCTCATT
>DVJR01000166.1 GCA_018716575.1 Candidatus Scatomonas merdavium
TAAGACCGGCACCGGAAGGGGAGAAACTCGCTTCGCTCAGACAGTCTCCCCTTCCGGTGCCAACGCAAAAGCCCGAAGCCGCAAGATGGTTAGCCTCCCTGCAAAGGCGGCCGAACACAGCGGCGTTTTCTATCCTGTTTTTTCCCTCCCTCTGCACCCGAACCCCGCAAAGCTCCATGGCAGATGATGCCGGAACTATAGTGCAGTCGACTAGGTGTACGGTTCAAAAAATAGAAACTGATTAGTAACTTTACGGGGTGCGGGTGCGGAATGTGAGAAAGAAACAGAACAGGGAAGGTACGCCTCTGTTTTGGAGATTGCCTTTACAGGGTCATTAGATAAACTTACTCTGCCGCGATAAGTCGTTGGGGTCGGAAAGAGAACTGTCCGACGAAGGAGTTTTCTCTTTCCGACCCCGATTTTAGACTTATTGCGGCAGAGTTACGTTTATCTTTGACCCGAAACCAGCAATCGTAAAAACAGAGGCGTACCTTTCCGTCCGGGTTCCATCCAGCTGCACCCTCCCCGTCAAACCGGAATTCCTACAATTTCTTCACAAACAGCGCCCGTATGGCATTCAGCACTGCAATAACCATAACGCCCACATCCGCAAAGATCGCCATCCACATATTGGCGATTCCCAGAGCGCCCAGCGCCAGGCAGATCAGTTTGATGCCTATGGCGAAATAGATATTTTCATAGACAATCCGGAGACATTTTCTGGCAATCCGAATGGCCTTCGGTATCTTTAAGGGATCATCGTCCATCAGTACCACGTCGGCCGCTTCGATGGCTGCGTCAGATCCCAGAGCTCCCATAGCGATACCGATATCTGCCCTGGACAACACAGGTGCGTCGTTGATGCCGTCCCCGACAAAAGCCAGCTTCTCTTTTTCATTCTTCTGATGCAGCAGCTCTTCTACCTTCTCTACTTTATCGCCGGGAAGCAGCTCGCTGTACACCTCCTGAATGCCCAGCTCCCCTGCCACCTGATCTGCGGCCTTTTTCAGATCTCCGGTCAGCATGACGGTTCTGGCAACGCCGGCTTTCCGAAGCTCCCGGATTGCTTCCGCCGCATGGGGCTTCACCATATCTGATATGAGGATGTGACCCGCATATACGCCGTTCAGCGCCATGTGTACGATGGTTCCCACATGATGGCAGGGAATAAAGGAAATACCCAGGCGTTTCATAAGCTTTTCATTTCCCGCTGCCACGGAAATGCCGTCTACTCTGGCAGTCACGCCTTCGCCGCTGATTTCCTCTATATCTGTCACCCGGCTTCTGTCAATGGCTTTTCCGCAGGCTTTCTGCAGGCTTCTGCTGATGGGGTGGGAGGATGAGCACTCCGCCAGCGCCGCGTATTCCAGCAGCCTCTCCTGCTCCATCTCGCTGTGATGAACGCCGCTGACCTCGAATACGCCCTGAGTCATGGTGCCCGTCTTATCAAACACCACGTATTTCGTCCGCGACAGGGTTTCCAGATAATTGGAGCCCTTGATCAGAATACCTTCCTTGCTGGCCCCGCCGATTCCCGCAAAGAAGCTCAAAGGAATGCTGATAACCAGTGCGCAGGGACAGCTGATAACCAGGAAGGTCAGAGCCCGGTAAATCCACTGCTCCCACTCGGCGGGCAGGCCGAGCATAAACATTCGGACCAGCGGTGGCAGCACAGCCAGGGCCACCGCGCCGATGCAGACCGCCGGCGTATAGTATCTGGCAAATTTTGAAATAAAATGCTCGGACCGGGATTTCTTGGAACTGGAATTTTCCACCAGATCCAGAATTTTGGACACGGTAGACTCACCAAACTCTCTGGTCGTCCGGATCTTCAGCACTCCTGTCATATTGATGCAGCCGCTGATCACCTCGTCCCCCGCAGCCGCGTCCCGTGGAAGACTCTCGCCAGTCAGCGCGCTGGTATTCAGAGACGACGTCCCCTCTGTAATAATCCCGTCGATGGGAACCTTCTCTCCGGGCTGCACCACGATCACTGTTCCGATCTCCACCTCGTCCGGATCCACCCTTTCCAGCTTCCCGTCCCGCTCTACGTTGGCATAATCGGGCCGTATATCCATCAGATCGCTGATATTCCGCCTGCTCTTTCCCACCGCATAGCTCTGGAACAGCTCACCGATCTGATAGAACAGCATAACCGCCACGCCTTCCGTGTACTCGCCCAGAACGATCGCGCCGACGGTGGCCACCGCCATCAGGAAATTTTCGTCAAACACCTGCCGGTGCAGAATCCCTTTTCCCGCTTTCAGCAGAATATCATATCCGATTACAAGATATGGTATCAGAAACAGCCCCAGCCTGAGATAGCCCCGGGCCGGAAGCAGGGACAACAGAATCATCAAAGCCGCGGCGGCAATGATTCTGATCAGAACCTTTTTCTGCTTTTTATTCATAACCGCTTCTCCTCCCACAGAAAATCTTTTTCATGAAAAAAGAGCACATTTCGCCGGAGGCTTCCATTCCGAAACGCACTCTCTTTCCTTGCAGACTGCCGTTTTCCGGAAATCACAGATAGATCTCGCAGTCATCCTCCACTCTTTTGCAGTTCTTCAGAACTTCCTGCATTACTGTTTTCGGCTCCTGTCCTTCTTCAAATTCCACGATCATTTTCAGGGTCATGAAATTCACGGTGGCGTCTTTGACGCCGGCTGTTTTTCTGGCAGCTTCCTCCATCTTATTGGCGCAGTTGGCGCAGTCCACATCGATTTTATACGTTTTTTTCATATCGTTCTCCTTTTCCCTGGAATACTCCGTTTTCCGTATGAATATTTGATTGTATGAGCAATTATTCATATGTTATTTTCATTATAACACCTGCACCGGCCATGTCAAGGGATTATCTCAATTTTCTTCGCGGACTTTGCAATGACTTTTGTCTTCCTCCGCTTTCCCTGCGGCCATCTTCTCTCTTCATTGACTTCCGGAAAGCGGCCCTCTATAATAAACACCAGAACATTTGGGAGGTAAACAATGAAAGAAACAGCAAACAGAGCTTTTGAAGAAATGCGAAAGGTAGCGCTGATCCGTCTCAGTAACAGAAATCCGGAAGAAATTGCCGAAAAAGCCGGCATCCTTTACCGACGGGAGGATTCCTCTTTCCTGATTCCTTCCCTTGGCCAGACGCTGGAGCTTTCCTGGCCGGAATGCATCTTCAGGCCTCCGGTGGAAGGCTGGCAGCACCTGATCCTCCTTCATTATCTGGATCTGGCCGACGGCACGCCTCTTTCCGGGCGCTGGATTAATTTCGGCAGCCTGAAGGAAGGCGTGATCCGCGGCACCAAATTTGACCGGGATGCGGAACGGGACCTGGCGGCATTTCTGAAAGGCAAAAATCCGAAGGATGTCCGCGCGGCCCTGCGGGAGCTGGGCGCGGAGGAGATCAAAAGTCCGGCCGGACGGCCGGATCTCTGCGTCAGAATTCCCCTTCTCCCGTACTATCCGGTCATTTTGAATATCTGGTTTGCAGATGAGGAATTCCCCGCATCCGGCAAAATGCTGCTGAACGGAAGCGCCGACCACTACCTTACCGTCGAGGACGCGGTGACTGCGGGAACACTGGTGCTGGAGCTGCTGCAGCCGGCAGCGCTCCGGAGGGAGATCTGAAGGGCTGTCCGCCCTCACAGCGCCCCCGGCTCTTCTGTCCGCGTCAGCTTCTTCGCCCAGTGCCCGTAATTGGCCTTGAGAAAGGCCGGAACACATTTAAAGATCTGATCCGCATTCAGGCACCACAGCACCGTCGTCGGAGAAGCCTTTACCACAAAGGCCATCACAAAGGACAGGGGCATGACGACGCCCCAGATGCTGATCAGATCTACCTTCATGACAAATTTCGTATCTCCCCCTCCGCGGATGATGCCCGTGTTGGTGGGCATCTGGTAAGACATCGTCACAACGACCACGCACAGAATCAGCAGGAAGTGATCCGCCATGGCCCTGGTGCCGCTCTCCAGCTGGTACAGGGACAGGATGGGAATCCGGATGAAAAACAACAGGATGCTGGAAAAAATTCCTATGACTACAAATAGAACCTGCATGGTCCGGGCATACTGGCGCAGCTTATCCCGATTTCCCTCGCCGATCGTCTTTCCGATCAGAAAGGAAGCGGCCGAGGCGGAGCCGACGGCTGTGGATTTCACCATCATAAACAGAGTAGACGCCACGCTGTTGGCCGCTATGGCCTGCGAGGTCATATGACCCAGAATCGCGTTCTGCGCCGCCGTATTCAGGCCCCAGAGGCCGTTAACCACAAGAATCGGAGCAATCACCCGGATATAATCTCTCCAGAGCGCGCCGTCCCTCTTCAGATAATCCCGCAGCTTCAGCAGCAGGTTCTTTTCCCGGAAATGGATGTAGAACAGGAGAATCGCCAGCTCTACAATCCGGGCCGTCAGCGTGCCGACAGCTGCTCCCGTCACGCCCATCCTGGGCGCGCCGAAATGGCCGTAGATCAGGATATAATTGATGACACAGTTGACACCCAGCGCGCAGACCGACAGATACAGCGCGATATGCACAACGCCCGTGCTGCGGAGCGTAGCCAGCAGGATCTGCGTTACCGCAAAGAAAAGATACGTATAGCGTATAACCCGTATGTA
>DVJR01000167.1 GCA_018716575.1 Candidatus Scatomonas merdavium
ATCCCCGTGTGGTAAAGGCAAAGAATATCCCGGAAGGAAAGGTCGGCGTGGTTACAGGCGGCGGTTCCGGACATAAACCGGCTTTTATCGGTTATGTGGGAAAAAATCTCTGCGATGCGGTAGCAGTGGGAGAGATCTGCTCCTCCCCGACGGCAGTAGCCTTCCTGGATGCGGCAAAGGCCGCCGATCAGGGCAAGGGCGTTGCCTGCCTCTACGGCAATTATTCCGGAGACAACATGAATGTGAAGATGGCCGTGAAAATGGCGAAGAAGGAAGGCCTTACGGTCAAAACCGTAGTGGCCAACGATGATGTGGCGTCCGCTCCGAAGGATCAGAGGGAGAAACGCCGCGGCGTGGCCGGTGAAGTGCTCATGTGGAAAGTGGGCGGCGCAAAAGCGGCTCAGGGCGGCAATCTGGACGAGGTTATCGCGGCGGCTCAGAAAGCCATCGACAACACCCGTTCCGTAGGCATCGGTCTGACACCCTGTACCCTTCCGGCAGTGGGCCATCCGAATTTTGAGATCAAAGACGGCACCATGGAAGTGGGAATCGGCCATCACGGTGAGCCGGGAATCGAAGTGGTTCCCATCGAAACGGCGGATAAGATGGCGAAACGCATGACGGACATCGTGCTGCCGGACTACCCCTTCGTGGAAGGGGACGAGGTGGTTGTCCTCGTTTCCGGACTGGGCGCGACGCCGGTTATGGAGCTTTATGTGCTGTACAATGAAATTGACAAGATCCTGAAGGAGAAGGGAATCATCACTCACCGTGCATACGTAGGCAACTACTTCACTTCTCTGGAGATGAGCGGAGCGACGCTGACGATCATGAAGCTGGATGACGAGCTGAAAGAGCTGATCGATATGCCGGCATACAGCATGGGCCTGAAACAGGAGTAAGAGACAGGAAAGAGGGGTATCGAGTTATGGATGCATTTAAGAACCAGGACGGAAAACCGATTCTGATGAAAATGGTAAAGGGAATCCAGGACAATAAAGCATACCTGGGCGAAGTGGACGGTCTGATCGGAGACGGAGACCACGGCATGAACATGAACAAGGGATTTACCGTTTTTGAGACCCGGTTCGCGGATAAGGATTTCAGCTTTACGGAAGGCCTGGATGAGCTGGGCATGATCCTGCTGAACGAGATCGGCGGCTCCATGGGTCCGATCTACGGAACAATCCTGATGGATATGGCGGAAGCGGGGGAAGATCTGGAAGAGATCACCGTGGGCGATCTGGCGAAGATGCTGGAAGCCGGCCTGGAAGGCCTGTACGGCATCGTGGATGCCCGTGTGGGCGACAAGACGCTGGTGGATACGCTGGCGCCGTCGGTGGAAACCCTGAAGGCTGCCGCGGAAGCAGGCAAAAGTCTGGAAGAGGCACTGCCGGAGATGAAAGCGGCCGCAGAAGCGGGCCGGGATTCGACGAAAGATATGGTGGCCAAATACGGCCGTTCCAGCCGTCTGGGAGAGAGATCCAGGGGTGTGCTGGATGCGGGAGCTACCTCCTGCTGCATCATCCTGACCTCTATGGCGGATGGAATTCTGGGACTGTGCTAAATCTTTTCTGAAAATATTCTGGAAATAAATAACTCAAGGCAGGCCGGAGGCCGCGCGGAATGTATCAGCTCACATTCCTGCGCGGCCTCCGGTTCGCTGCTCTGCGGAACAGACGGTCCTCCCCTGCGTGATTCAGAGCCGCAGGCCCTTGATATCCTTGATCCGGGACAGAATGATGTTGCAGCTGCATTCCAGCACGCCGGGCAGCGGGTCAATGACCTCCTGCAGCAGTTTTTCCAGCTCTTCAGCCGAGGCGGCAACAGCGTGGACGTGCAGCTTGTTTTTCCCTGTCACCCGGTAGATCTGCGTGACGGTTTCGTTTTGGTTCAGCGTATCTGTCACCAAAGCGAGAGCCTCCGGGGTTGTTTCAATCTCGAAATAACAGGAGACGGCCCCGCTGATTTTCCGGGGATTAATAATAGTTGTATATTCTTCGATGATGCCACGCTGCTCCAGAGCCTGAATGCGCGCCTTTACAGCAACCCTTGAGATACCTGTCTTCTGCCCGATGTCCGAGTAGGACATACGGGCGTTTTCTATGAGCAGACGAACGATTTTCTGATCTGTTTCGTCCAGACCATCCAGAAACATGACGGATCCTCCTTCCATAATTCGCTCTGCGGACCGATGTCCGGCAGGCGGCAGCTTTTCTGCGGATATGACTATATTATAAGAAAAAATATTTCTTAATGCAATCATAAGATTGACTTGTGGGAATAAAATGCCTATAATAATTACGAAAAGAAAGAATGTAATTACGAAATGTAATCATAAAAATCCGGAAAATGGAGAAAGGAACAGCTGTGATGAAAGGTGATCTGACGAAGGGGAGCGTGATGGGCTCCATGCTGCGTTTTGCCGTGCCGATGATCCTGGGCAACCTTCTGCAGCAGTGCTACAATGTAGCTGATACGCTGATAGTGGGGAGATTCCTGGGACCTGATCCGCTGGCTGCGGTGGGGTCGGCATTTACGCTGATGACATTTTTGACCTCTATTCTGCTTGGACTCTGCATGGGAAGCGGGGCCGTCTTTTCTATACGCTTCGGCCAGAAGGATGAAAAGGCTCTGAAGGAGGGGATGGCTGCTTCCTTTGTGCTGATCGCTGCTCTGACGGCGGCGCTGAATGTGGCTGCTTTTCTCTGTCTGGACGGAATACAGATTTTTCTGCAGGTGCCGGAAGGCATATGGGGCTATATGCGGGACTATCTGGCTGTGATTTTCTGCGGAATTGCAGGAACCTTTCTATATAATTATTTCGCGTCCCTGCTGCGGGCGGTGGGAAATTCTGTGGTGCCGCTGGTGTTTCTGGCGATCTCAGCCGCTTTAAATATCGTGCTGGATCTCTGGTTCGTGGTAGGCCTGGAAAGAGGTGTGGCCGGAGCGGCGGAGGCGACCATCATCGCCCAGTATGTGTCGGGAATTGGTCTGGCGCTGTATACCTGGCTGCGATTTCCGGCGCTCCGGATCGGCAGAGGATACTGGAGGGTGCGCCGGGAGAGAATCCGCGAGATCGGCAGCTTTTCTGTGCTGACCTGCGTGCAGCAGTCGGTGATGAATCTGGGAATCCTGATGGTGCAGGGGCTGGTCAACAGCTTCGGCCCGGCGGTGATGACTGCCTTTGCCGCGGGAGTGAAAATCGATGCGTTTGCCTATTTGCCGGTGCAGGATTTCGGTAATGCCTTTTCCACCTTTATCGCCCAGAATTACGGGGCCGGAAAGAAAGAACGGATCCGAGCCGGGCTGAAGGGAGCGGTGATAACGGCTGTGGTCTTTGGGGCGGCGGCGTCGGCAGTTGTCTGGTTCCTGGCGCGTCCGCTGATGCTGCTGTTTGTGGATGCGGGGGAGACGGCTATTCTGGCGGAGGGCGTCTGCTACCTGCATATCGAGGGAGCATTTTACTGCGGTATTGGCTGCCTGTTTCTGCTGTACGGACTGTACCGGGCGATCGGACGGCCTGGCATGTCCGTCGTCCTCACGGTGATCTCCCTGGGTACCCGCGTGGCGCTGGCCTATCTGCTTTCGGCGGTACCGGCCTGGGGCGTTATGGGTATCTGGTGGTCCGTTCCCATCGGCTGGTTTCTGGCAGATGCGGCAGGGTTTCTGTACTATGCGGTGCGGAAGAAGCGGCTGCTTGCCTGGAAGGAAAAGAGAGCGGATTAGCGGGCTTTCCTTCAGAATACGGGAAATTCGGCAAAAAAGTGAGCTTGCATTGTATGTTGATGGAAATATTGCCGATAATATGGTATACTGAAAACGGGTATAAAGCAGAAAGAGGTGACCGGATGCCGTATTTATCTGCAGTAGAAACAGCAAAAAAATGGAACCTGTCAGAGAGAAGCGTAAGAAATTACTGTGCCAGCGGACGCGTTCCGGGGGCATTTCAGAAGGGAAAAACGTGGAGCATTCCCGCAGATGCCCGAAAGCCTGAACGCAGCAACAGAAAGCAGGAATCTTTGCAGACACTTCTGGCCGTTCTGAAGAGAGAGAAGGCAGCGAAATATGCGGGAGGTATCTATCATAAGACACAGATTGCGTTAACGTATAACTCCAATCACATGGAGGGAAGCTGCCTGACGCAGGAGCAGACCAGATACATTTTCGAGACGAATACGATTGGTATGGAAAATGAATCTGTGAATGTAGATGATATTCTGGAAACCGTAAATCATTTCCGATGCGTGGATCTGATTATCGACAAAGCGAGGGCTGCATTATCTGAGAACTTTATCCGACGGCTGCATCTGATTTTAAAAACGGGTACCAGCGATGCGAGACAGGAATGGTTTGCCGTCGGCAATTATAAAAAGCTGCCGAATGAAGTGGGGGGAATGGAAACGGCGCTGCCGGAAGAAGTTGCCGGAAGAATGAAAGCTCTGTTGGAAACATACCATCAGAAAGAAAAAATAACTTTTGACGATATACTGGATTTCCATGTGAAATTCGAGCGTATTCATCCGTTTCAGGACGGGAACGGCCGTGTGGGACGGCTGATTCTTTTTAAGGAGTGCCTGAAGGAAAATATTGTTCCGTTTATCCTGGAGGATGATCTGAAAATGTATTATTACCGGGGATTAAAGGAGTGGAACCGGGAAAGGGGATATCTGAGGGATACCTGCCTGACGGCGCAGGACCGGTATAAAAAGTATCTGGACTATTTTCGAATACCTTATGAAAAATAAAAAACAGAGAGGATCGGAGTATGGAGAAGAATTATCGTGCAGAGCTGACAGGCGTGTTCGGCGATCCTGTGGACGGCAATCCCACGGGAGTGATGGAGGAAGCGGCGTACCGGGAGTGCGGCCTGAATTACCGGTATCTGACGCTGCGGGTGAAAAAGGGCGATCTGGCTGCGGCACTCTCCGGCGCCAGGGCTGTGGGGATGAAGGGCTTCAATCTGACCATGCCCCACAAGATCGACGTGATCCCATATCTGGACCGGCTGACGCCGGCGGCGGCCCTCATCGGCGCGGTCAATACGGTGGTGGAAGAGGACGGCAGGTGGATCGGAGAGAATACGGATGGAAAAGGCTTTGTCCGTTCCCTGGAGATGGAAGGGATTTCCCTGAAGGGGGCATGCGTGACGCTGCTGGGCGCCGGGGGAGCGGCCCGGGCCATCGGTGTGGAATGTGCGCTGGCCGGAGCTGAGAAGCTCACAGTCATCAACCGAAGCCGGGAGAGGGGAGAGGAGCTGGCAGAGCTGATCAGCCGGGAGACCCCGGCGAAGGCAGAATTCTGTCTCTGGACGCCTTCGGTGAAGATTCCGCCGGAGACGCAGATTCTGGTTCAGGCCACCTGCGTGGGACTGCATCCTCATGGGGATCAGAAGCCGGATATCGATTATGAGACGATTACGGATCGGATGACAGCCTGCGATGTGGTGTTCCATCCGGTGTTTCCGCTGTTTCTGCAGGAGGCGCGGAGGCGCGGCGCCGGGACGGTGACCGGAATCGGCATGCTGGTACAGCAGGGCGCGCTGAACTTTGAACTGTGGACCGGCCGGGAAGCTCCTGTGGAGACGATGTACCGGACGCTGGAAGCGGAATTTGGGGCTTCTCAGCAGCCGGAAAAGGCATTATAATAGGTGAGAAAAAAGAAGAAAGACATCCCCGGCCGGAGGCGGAGAGAGCGTTTTAGGAGTATTTTGGCGGGGCGTCTGAAAATTTCAGGAGGAAGCTATGAGGATTTTAGTGACCGGGGGAGCCGGGTATATCGGAAGCCACACCTGCGTGGAGCTGCTTCGGGCAGGGTATGAAGTGGTGATTGTGGACAACCTCTACAATGCCAGCGAGAAAGCGGTGCGGCGCATAGAGGAGATTACGGGAAAAAGAGTGACATTTTACCGGGACGACGTCTGTGACCGGGCGGCAATGGAAAGGATTTTCGACGGTGAACAGATCGACGCGGTGATTCACTTCGCAGGTTATAAGGCGGTAGGTGAATCCGTGGCAAAACCGCTGGAATATTACCGCAATAACCTGGAGGGGACGCTGACGCTCTGCGACGTCATGCGGCAGCACGGGGTGAAAAATATTATTTTCAGCTCTTCGGCCACGGTTTATGGCGATCCGGCGGAGATTCCCATTACGGAGGCGTGCCCCAAAGGAAGCTGCACGAATCCCTACGGCTGGACAAAATGGATGCTGGAGCAGGTGCTGACGGACATTCAGAAGGCTGATTCGGAGTGGAGCGTGATTCTCCTGCGGTATTTTAATCCCATAGGCGCCCATCAGAGCGGGAAAATCGGGGAGGATCCCAAGGGGATTCCCAATAACCTGCTGCCCTATGTGGCCCAGGTGGCCATCGGACGCCTGAAGTGCGTGGGTGTGTTCGGCAACGACTATGATACGCCGGACGGCACCGGGGTCAGAGATTATATCCATGTGGTGGATCTGGCCAGGGGCCATGTGAAGGCCCTGGAGAAGTTCCGGGAGGCGCCGGGTGTGCGGATTTACAATCTGGGCACAGGCCGGGGATACAGCGTGCTGGATGTGATTCACGCTTTCGAAAAGGCCTGCGGCCATGAGCTGCCCTACGAGATCAAGCCCCGGCGGGCGGGCGATATCGCCACCTGCTACTGCGATCCCCGCAAGGCCAGGGAAGAGCTGGGCTGGGAAGCGGAATACGGCATTGACGAGATGTGCGCCGATTCCTGGCGGTGGCAGACCATGAACCCGGAAGGGTATGGAGAGTAACAGAGATGCAGGAGAAGCAGCATGATTACAGAAAAACCGGAGGAATTTGATATCGGGCAGATTGCCGCCTCCGGCCAGTGCTTCCGTATGGACAGGCTGGAGGAAGGGCGATATGCCGTGAAGGCGGGCAGCCGGTATCTGGAGCTGGAGCAGGACAGAGACCGGCTGCTGCTTTGCTGCTCCCGGGAGGAGTTTGAGGATTTCTGGAAGCAGTATTTTGATCTGGAAACGGATTACGGAGCCGTCCGATGCCGGGTGGACGGCTCGGATACATATCTGACGGAGGCGGCAGAGTTCGGAAAGGGCATCCGGATTCTGCGGCAGGATCTCTGGGAGATGGTGATTACCTTTCTGGTCACCCAGCAGAACAATATCCGGAGAATCCGAAGGATTATTGAACTGCTCTGTGAAAAATACGGAGAAAAGAAGGCGTGTCCGGCGGACTGCATCGGGCAGTCCTATTACACCTTTCCGATGGCCGCGCGGCTGGCAGAGGCCTCTGAAGATGAGCTTCGAGCCTGCAATCTGGGCTACCGGGCCCGCTATGTGAAAAAGACGGCGCGGCAGGTGGCGGACGGCCAGGTGGATCTGAGCGCCATCCGCGGGATGGAGTATCTGCAGGCCCGGGAAGAACTGCTGAAGTGCTGCGGGGTGGGAGAGAAGGTTGCGGACTGCATCTGCCTGTTCGGACTTCATGCTCTTCAGGCATTTCCGGTGGATACCCATATCCGGCAGATTTTGGAGCGCCATTATCCGGAAGGGTTTCCATTTGAGAAATACGAAGGCTGCGAAGGCATCATACAACAGTACCTTTTTTATTATGATCTTCTGGGCGGAAAAAAAGGGCAGGGGAGGATGGAAGAATGAAGTATCTGATTCTGGGAGCGGGCGGCACCGGCGGCTGTCTGGGCGCGTATCTGGCAAGGGCGGGCCACGATGTGCAATGGATCGCCAGAGGCAGACATCTGGAAGCCATGCGGAAGGAGGGGCTGAAGGCCCATACGGCAGTGTATGGAAATTTCCGCATTTATCCGGCAAAGGTCTGTACTATGGAAGAATACCAGGGCTGCCCGGATGTGGTATTTGTCTGTGTGAAATATTATTCACTGGAAGAGTGTATTCCGTTTCTGCAGCGGGTCTGCGGAAGCCATACGGTAATCATACCTATTTTAAATGTATTTGGAACGGGCGCGCTGCTGCAGGAGCGGCTGCCGGAGTATACGGTGCTGGACGGGTGCATTTATATCTATGCAAAGATTGAAAAGCCGGGAACTGTGGTTCAGCCGTCGCCGATTTTCAGGGTGTTTTTCGGTTATCGGGAAGAGCAGGAGCATCGGGAGGAGCAGAAGCTGCGGCAGGCGGAAGCGGATCTGGACGCGGCCGGCATCGAGGGTCATTTTACGGAGACGGTGCGCCGGGACAGCCTGCAGAAATTCAGCTACGTGTCTCCAATGGGCGCAGCCGGCCTTTATTGCGACGCTGTGGCAGGGGATTTTATGGAACCCGGAAAAAAACAGGATCTGGTGGTTGCGCTGATCCGGGAGATCGAAGAGCTGGGCCATGCCATGGGCCTGGAATTTGAAGGGGATCTGGTGGAAATCAACATGAAAATTCTCCATGGTCTGGAGAAAGACGCCGATACTTCCATGCAGCGCGATGTAGCGGCAGGAAAGCCTTCAGAAATCGAGGGACTGGTACACCAGGTAGTGCAGCTGGGCGATCGCTATGGGCTGGAAATGCCCGCCTATCGGAAAATCAGTCGATGGGCACGGGAAAAGGGCATCCGCTGATAAAAAAACATGACGAAAAAGTTACAAAAAAATTAAATTATTTTCGGCGAAAAACGGCATATTATGTATAGTGCGGACGTCGGAACCACAATTTCCTGTAGTGCCGGCCAAACAGAGGGAAAAAGCCCCATTTTTGGGGCTTTTTTAATGGAAAAATATGTGATATAATGAGGGCCGGACGAAAATTATGTCAATAGCCATAGATTCTTAAGAGACGGAAGGGACGGAAAAGAGGGCAGTTTTTATGAAAGCACGAAAGAAAAATGTTGTGAAAATGTTAAGCATTTGTTTAGCGTTTTTGCTGGCGGCAGGCAGCATCCTGACCGTATTTGCCGGAGAGAGCGGCAGGGAAGAGAAGGACACGGCGGGTCTGACGGTATATCTGGATACGGCAAAGGGAGACGATGAGAACGACGGCCTGACGAAGGAGACGTCACTGAAGACCTGGAAAGCTGTACAGAAATATTTTGAACAGAAGGATGAAGAGAAGCAGGATGCGGAGACGTCCGGGACTGCGGGCGGCGCTTCGGATGAGGATGCAGATGAAGAAAAGATAGTGGTTCTCTGTGGAAAAACTGTTCTGTCGGATGTCCAGAAAAAAACTCTGGATGATGATGGAATAACAGCCATGACAGAGACGGAATATACAGAATATCTGGAAGGGAAGGATGAGATGCCGATTCCTTCTCCGGTACCGGCTCCTGGTGATGAAGAAAAAGATGACAGCGCGGTAACGCCGACCCCGACGCCGGGTGAGGACGAGGAAGACGATGCGGCAGTAACGCCGACCCCAACGCCGGGTGAGGATGAGGATGGCGAGGCGGCAGTGACGCCGACCCCGACGCCTGGCGGAGATGAAGAAGACAGCGAGGCAGTGACGCCGACTCCAACACCGGGAGAAGATGAAGAGAGTGATGCGGCAGTGACGCCGACTCCGACACCGGGAGAAGATGAGGAAGGCGAAGCGGCGGTGACGCCGGTTCCGACGCCGGGTGGCGATGAAGAAGACGGCGAGGCAGTGACGCCAACCCCGACACCGGGAGAAGATGAGGAGAATGATGCGGCGGTGACGCCGACTCCAACGCCCGGCGAAGATAAAAAAGATGATGTGACAGAGACTCCGGCGCCTGGCGGAGATGAAAAGGATGGCACAGCGTCACAGGAAGAGCAGGCTCTCAATGAAATACAGATGCTTTCCCTTCTTCCGGCCGACAGCGGCGATGATCAGAACGACGGCAGCGCAGTGGGAGACGATGTAGCTTCAGAAGAGCTGCAGACTGCCGATGCATCGGAAGAAAACCGTCTGCTGGCAGCAGCGGAAAGCAGCCGCACAGTAACCAGGACAGAAGTGCCTGAGACCAGAAAGCTGCCGGGAACGGATCTGGTGGGCGGAGGAACATCCTCTGCAGGACCGTCGGGCGGAAGCGGCAGCGGAAGCAGTTCCTCGGGAAGCGGCAGCGCTTCGGGAACGGGCAGCTCCGGCTCTTCGCAGACCGGCTCTTCCGGACAGACACAGACTGGAACCAATGCCAGCCACAGCCTGACGCCGCAGAAGCCGGCTCCGGTTAAGACAGGGGATCTGACACAGATGTATCCCCTCATGATCAGTCTTTGTATGTCAGGCTTCCTCTGCGTGGTTCTGTTCCGCGCGATGCTGGAGAAAAAACGGAATGTCAGCAGAGCCGGATACCGTGAGGAGCTGGAAAAATTCCGTAAAGATTGTGAAATAAAGTGATAAAAAGAACAACCCTTCCATATATAATGTATGGGAGGGTTCTTTTATGGAGCAGTTTAAATTATCCAGACGGAAGATACTGTCCGTGGCAAAAGCGCTGCTGGCAGCCTACGGGGTGACTGCGGTGCTGCTTCTGATTCTGGCTCTGCTTCTGCTGAAGCTGAACCTGTCGGAAGGAATCGTTGCCGTCGGAATCATGGCTACTTATCTGATTTCCTGCTTTCTGGGCGGCTTTCTGCTGGGAAAAGGCGTGGGAAAACACAAATTCCTCTGGGGACTGGCGCTGGGGGCAGTATATTTCGTACTTCTGATAATACTCTCAGCCGCGGCAGCCGCCGGAGGCTTTGGAGGCTTCGGGCGGATGATGTCCATACTTTTACTGTGCATGGCCGGAGGAATGGCCGGCGGCATGTTTTCCTGACCCGAAAAAAAACACTTTAAAAACCCCCACTCCTATGTTATAATGTCCACGAAAGCAATGAGCAGTGCCAGATCTTACAGAACCGGAGAGGGGAGCATGCGGAGCATGGTCACCGCGAGGATTCTGAAAGAGCTGATAGGGCGAAGCCCGTGAGCGAGTAAAGCCGAAGGCTTTGCGAGCGTGCACTGCGGGGCAGTGCGGTTGTGCTTTCGCGCACTGCACAGCAAGCAGCAGGGGAAAGGAGGATGAATGATGAAGCACATTAAAACATTGAATACGAAAAACCTTCAGAATACAGTGAAAAAAGGTGGATGCGGCGAATGCCAGACATCCTGCCAGTCTGCGTGCAAGACTTCCTGTACCGTAGGAAATCAGAGCTGTGAGCATACAAAATAAATTGCGGACAGCTGCAAACAGAGATTTTTAAGAAGTGTTCCTGATGCCGTCCCCGGCGCCAGGAACACTCTTTGCGTACAGGAACGAGAATACAGCAGAAAAAAATACGATAGAAGAAGAGAGGAACATCCGTGATACATTTATATAAAAACAACGGCTATAATATGGTGCTGGATATCAACAGCGGGTCTGTTCATGTGGTGGATGATCTGGTATATGACGTGCTGGAGCAGCTGCAGCCGGATCCCGGGATTTCCGGGGAACAGGTGGCGGACGCTCTTTCAGAGAAATATTCCCCTTCAGAGATTGCGGAGGCCTTTGAGGAGTGCCGGGAGCTGCAGAAGGAAGGAATGCTCTTTACCGAGGATGTCTACAGAGGCGCCATCGATCATTTTCAGGAGCGTCCTGTGGTAGTGAAGGCTCTCTGCCTGCACATCGCCCATGACTGCAATCTGGCCTGCCGTTACTGTTTCGCCGAGGAAGGGGAATACCATGGCCGCCGGGCGCTGATGTCCCTGGAGGTGGGGAAAAAGGCGCTGGATTTCCTGATCGCCAACTCCGGCAGCAGGAGAAATCTGGAGGTAGATTTCTTTGGCGGTGAACCTCTGATGAACTGGCAGGTGGTGAAAGACCTGGTGGCCTACGGACGGGAACAGGAAAAGAAGCATGACAAGAATTTCCGCTTTACCCTGACCACCAACGGCGTTCTGCTCAATGATGAAATCATGGAATTCTGCAATCGGGAGATGGGAAATGTAGTTCTCAGCATCGACGGGCGCAAGGAGGTTCATGACAGGATGCGGCCGTTCCGAAAGGGAGCAGGCAGCTATGACCTGATTGTTCCCAAATTCCTGAAGTTTGCGGAGAGCAGGCAGCAGAACAACTATTATGTGCGGGGAACCTTTACCCATTACAACCTGGATTTTGCTGCGGATGTGCTCCATCTGGCGGATCTGGGCTTCCGTCAGATCTCTGTGGAGCCTGTGGTGGCGCCGCCTTCGGAGGATTATGCCATCCGGAAGGAGGACCTGCCTGTCATCATGGAACAGTATGACCTGCTGGCCCGGGAAATGATCCGCCGGGAAAAGGAAGGAAGGGGCTTTAATTTCTTCCATTTTATGATCGATCTGACCGGCGGCCCCTGCGTATACAAGCGGCTCTCAGGCTGTGGCTCAGGAACGGAATATCTGGCGGTGACGCCCTGGGGCGATTTCTATCCCTGCCATCAGTTTGTGGGAGAGGAACAGTTCTGTCTGGGCAATGTGGACGAGGGAATCGTCCGGCAGGATATCTGCGGGGAATTCCGCAAATGCAACGTCTATTCCAAGCAGGAGTGCGCGGACTGCTTCGCAAGGTTTTACTGCAGCGGCGGATGCGCGGCCAACTCCTGGAATTTTACAGGAAATATCAACGACGTTTATGAGATCGGCTGCGCCATGCAGAGAAAACGGATCGAATGTGCGCTGATGATAAAAGCGGCTCTGGCTGACAGAGACTAAACAGGGAAAGAAGATGAGGACGTGAAGAAGAAGCAGAGCATTTTAATACTGATCGTCTGCGCGGTGCTGACCGTGCTGCTGGGTTATACGGCCATCCGGGGCTGGGGCCCCACAGGCACGGGCAGCATGACGAATATCCGCACAGGGCTGGATCTCTCCGGCGGCGTCAG
>DVJR01000168.1 GCA_018716575.1 Candidatus Scatomonas merdavium
AGGCGGGATTCTGCTCCATTCCATAGTTCCGGATCTTTGCCGTGTTCTCACCCAGCAAGGTTCCGGCGATCATATTGATTCCGAACCGCTGGCCGGAAGCCTGTACACACCGGATCACATCCGCCGCCGCATCTGAAGCATCCATCGTTTCGAATTCTTCCAGACAGTTGGAACAATTTCCGCACTTTTCCCCGGCCTCTTCCCCGAAATACCGCAGGATACAGGCCCGCAGGCACCGGGCCGTCGTACAGTAGGCCTCCATCTGCCGCAGCCGCCCGGCGTCCTGGGCCCGGATCAGCCGCAGCTCCTCCTCGGTATACTCCCGGTCATTTTCCTTGCTGTCCAGCAGCAGGCGGTTGATCACAGTATCCTGTGGAGAATAGAACAGAATACACTCCGCCGGCTCGCCGTCACGTCCGGCCCTTCCGGCCTCCTGATAATAATTTTCCATGCTCTGCGGCATGTTGTAATGCAGCACAAACCGCACGTTGGATTTATCAATTCCCATTCCGAACGCATTGGTGGCGATCATCACGCGGATGCGGTCATAGATGAAATCCTCCTGGCTGTTTTTCCGGGCATCACCTCCCATACCGGCATGGTAGCGCCCCACAGAGAACCCGGCGTTTTCCAGATACAGATACAGCTCGTCCACGCCTTTCCGGGTGGCGCAGTAAATAATTCCGCTGTCCTCCCTGTGTTCCTCCAGATAGCGCCGGATCTGCTCCTTTTTATCCCGGACTCTGCGCACTTCAAAATACAGATTTTCCCTGTCAAATCCGGTGACAGTAATGTACGGCCTCTCCAGCGCCAGAGAAGAAAGAATATCCTCCCTGACCCGCTCTGTAGCCGTGGCCGTAAAAGCAGCTACGACCGGCCGCCTGGGAAGGCGGCGGATAAAGGAGAGAATCCTCACATAGCTGGGCCGGAAATCCTGTCCCCACTGAGAAATACAGTGGGCCTCGTCCACCGTCAGCACCGACAGCTCCGTATGGCAGGCAAAATCCAGAAACCTGGGCGTCTCCAGACGTTCCGGCGCCACATAGATGATTTTATAACGGCCCGCCGCAGCCAGCTCCAGCGCCCGGGCGATCTGATTCTCCGTCAGGGAGCTGTTGATATAAGCCGCATGCACGCCCGCCTCGTTCAGCGCCTTAACCTGATCTGTCATCAGGGAAATCAGCGGCGACACCACAATGGAAATGCCGGTCATCAAAAGGGCCGGAAGCTGATAACACAGGGATTTTCCTGCGCCCGTGGGCATGACAGCCAGCACATCCTGGCCGGCCAGGATGCGGTCGACGATCTCTTCCTGCCCCGGCCGGAAAGAGTCATAGCCGAAATAAGTTTTAAGGGTTTGTTTTTTATCCTGATAATCTGATTCACGAATCATTCTGCTTTCACCCTGCCTTTTTTCAGTAATCTTCCACGTCAAATTCCCGGTCTCGAAAATAATATTTTCTGTCAGCCTCCGTGATCTCCCGTATCACCCGGCAGGGATTTCCTGCGGCGATCACCCGGTCCGGCAGATCGCGGGTTACCACGCTTCCGGCGCCCACCACCACATCATTTCCGATGGTCACGCCCGGCACAACCATCACATTATCACCGGTAATAACCTGACTTACATCCAGAATCGTCAGGTTAAAATTCGAATAAAAATTTTCTCCTACCTGAATATTAAAACCATAATCACAGTAAAATGGTGCTTCCACATAAACCGATTTTCCTGTTTTGCCAAGCAAATCCCGAATCAGCCTGTCTTTTCCGTCCACATCCTCCGGACGCCAGCTGTTGTAATCATGTATTTTTTTCACAGTTTCCATATGAAGAGCTGCCAGTTCGCCATCTGAAGCGCGGTAGGGAAGCCCCCTCATCATTCTTTCTCTCTGTGTCATCTTTTCCTCCAACACTCTGTTTTCCGCAGACAGCCAGAACAGTCCGCGCCGTTCCTCAATGATTATTATAGTGAAATGTCCGGCGCTGACAAGTCCCGGAGGTGAATTTTCCTTTTCACCTATGCGGAAATATGCTATACTTATTTTGTTCTTATGAACGATTCTGTTTTTCTTCGCGGCATTCGCCGCAGAAATCCCTTTTCCAAATCCGCATACAAATGACAGCTCCGCAGAAGATCTTTCTTTACAGCCGAACCGGTTCTGGTTTACAATCATAGCAGAACATTCTGTAAGAATTTTTCGGGCAGAGCTGGCATCACAGAAAGGAGAGATAGAAATGTCAAAGCGCAGACTCCCGAAAAGCCATCAGAAACAACATACTGCCCCGGATGAGAATTTCATCATGCTGCCCACCGTAGATTTCTGTTTTAAAGAGCTGATGAAAAACGAAAAGGTACGGAAAGGTTTTATTGCGGCCTTACTGAACGAAAATCCAGAAATTCTGGAAGAAACAGAACTGTTGTCCGGAGAGCTTCCCCGGGAGTATGAAGATGAAAAACTTGGCATTCTGGATGTTCTGGTTCGTTTTCGAAACGGAAAACGTATGAATCTGGAAATGCAGGTGCTGACATTCGATTACTGGCAGGAAAGAGTATTATTCTACCTTGGCAAAGTTTTCACGGGACAGCTCAAAAAAGGAGAACCTTACAGCATTCTGCAGAAATGTGTGCATGTAAGCATTCTGGACTTTCAGCAGTTTCCGGAAGATCACACCTGTTTCAGATCATTTCATCTGAGAGAAGACGTATCCGGCCAGCTGTATTCAGACAAGCTGGAAATCATTGTCATGGAACTGCCAAAGCTTCCACCGAAAGCCCGGACCGAAAAAGAAGTTATCAAATGGATGCGTTTTTTTAACTGCAAACGAAAGGAGGATTTTATAAAAATGGCAGAAACCGATACATATATTGAAGAAGCCTACAGGGAACTGGAACGTCTCAGCGCAGACGAAAGCCACCGCCTGGAATATGAAGCGCGTGAAAAAGCATTGCGGGATTATATCACCCTAATGGAAAGCGCCAATAACCGCGGCATGGCAAAAGGCATGGAAAAAGGCATGGAAAAGGGCATGGAAAAGGGCATGGCAGAAGGCGAAGAACGGGTAAACCGCCTGAATCGCCTTCTCCTGGCATCACAACGCTATGACGACCTTGAGAAATCTGCCCATGACACGGAATATCAGAAACAGCTGTTTGAAGAATTTCATCTCTGACAGAAATTACTGCGACAAAATACGGAGGAATTCATGAATAAGAAAGAAGTTTTGGAAATACGAAAACTTTTCGGCAAGGACAACTGCCGCATTGAAAGAATCTGCGGCTGCTACGTGGACGGCCACAAAGAAAAAAAGCTGGAAATGAAAGAAGCCTTTCTTTCGCTTCCTGACGAAGAAATGTTTAAATATATTGATATTTTCAAAAAGACCCTGTCCGGGACCATCGGCAAAAACCTGCTGAACCTGGAATTCCCGCTGGATGAAGAAATGCCCGGAGGATGCCAGCAGGCGCTGCTGGCTCTTAGGGACAGCGAACTGCGGGATCCGGAGATGCTGGACGCCTTTTATGACAAAATTATCTCGACCTACCTGTATCCGGAAAATTATCTGATTCTCCTGATTCACGGCAGCTACGACATCCCTTCCCGGAGCTCTGACAACCAGGAAATGTTCGACGCCTCTGATTACGTCTATCAGTTCCTGCTGTGCAGCATCTGCCCCGTAAACCTGTCTAAGCCCGGTCTCTGCTATGACGCGGGATCCAACGCCTTTATAGACAAGATTCAGGACTGGATGGTTCAGATGCCGGATCTGGGCTTTCTGTTCCCGGCCTTCAACGATCGGAATACCGACCTGCACAGCCTTCTGTACTATTCCAGGAATCCGGAGCTGCTCCATCCGGAAATTACCGAGGATCTGCTGGGCTGCAGCCTTCCTCTTCCTGCCAGAGACCAGAAAACCACCTTCAACTCGGTGGTGGAGGAAACGTTCGGAGAAGGCTGCGGCTTTGAAGTGGCCCGCACCATTCACGAAAACCTGAATCAGCTTCTGGAAGAGAAAAAAGAGGATCCGGAGCCTCTGGAGCTGGACAGAGCCGATGTGAAACGGCTGCTGGCGGACTGCGGCGCCGGGGAAGAACAGCTACGGCATTTCGAAGAAGAATTCGAAGCCCAGACCGGCGGCCATGAGGGCTTCATGGCCGCCAACCTGGCCAGCACCAGAAAATTCGAAGTAAAAACGCCGGATATCACCGTCAACGTCAGTCCGGAGCGCACGGATCTGGTGGAAACCC
>DVJR01000169.1 GCA_018716575.1 Candidatus Scatomonas merdavium
GAAGGGAATGGTCTCTCTGTAGAGATAAGGATCGAAAAATTTGATAAATCCCGGAATGCCCGGCTCCAGCGGATACCGCCTGGGCTCGCCCGTCAGATTTCCCGCCCCGAAGGAAGAGCCGTGATAGCTTCTGTAGCGGGAGAAAATCTTGTTCCTCCCGGTATACATCCGGGCTATCTTGATGGCGTTTTCATTGGCGTCCGCTCCCGCGTTGGTGAAGAACACCTTTCCGAAGGTATCCGGCAGCAGATCGATAATCATCTTCCCCAACTCCGCCCTGGAGGCGTCCCCGTAGGAGGGGCCGATATAAGCGTACTGATCCAGCTTGTTTTTGATCGCTTCCGAAATATCCTTATTGCCGTATCCCAGGTTCACATTCACCTGCTGGGACGACATATCCGCATACCGTTTTCCGTCGTAGTCATAGAAATAGATGCCCTCCGCCTTCTGCACCGGTATGGGCTTCAGGCCCTTCTGCTTCGACCAGGACTGCAGCACATAGGATGCCTGCGTCGCTGAGATTTCTCTGCCTTCCATTTTACCGACCTCCTGTCCTTTTCAAAAAAAACAGCAAGGGCGCGGCGCTGCCGGCTCCCTTGCCTGCTGTAAATTTAGTCCCTATTATAGCGGGGGCTCTGAGAGATTGCAATAGGCCCCCGCCTAATTTTTTTTGTGCTGTGACACAACCCTTCGGGTCTTTATGTGACAAGACACCTGTATTGACAGATGCGCTTTTTCGTGGCAAAATGTTCAGGTGCATATCATATTTCAGGAGAGATCAATGATGGATAAAAAAGAAAAACTCAATGAGCTGAAACGCCGGCATAACGCCGTGATTCTGGCGCACTACTACGCTCCCGCGGACGTGCAGGAGGCCGCCGATTATATCGGAGACTCCTTTCTCTTAAGCCAGACCGCCGCCCGGCTGGACAACCCGGTGATCTGCTTCGCCGGCGTCCGCTTCATGGGCGAGAGCGCCAAAATTCTCTGTCCGGATAAAACTGTCCTGCTGCCCGAGGCGGGCGCGGACTGTCCCATGGCCCATATGGCCGACCCGGAGGAAATCGCGGCCCTGCGGGAGCGGGTGGAGGATCTGGCCGTCGTCTGCTATATCAATTCCACGGCGGAGCTCAAGTGCTGCGCCGATGTGTGCGTCACCAGCTCCAACGCCCTGAAGATCGTCCGTTCCCTTCCAAATAAGAATATCTGCTTTATCCCGGACCGCCATCTGGGGCAGCACATCGCCGCCAGCCTTCCGGAAAAGCGCTTTTTCTTCTTCGACGGCTGCTGTCACGTACATACGGGCATCACGCCGGAGCAGGTGCGCGCCGTCAGAAAGGCCCACCCCGGCATCCCGGTTCTGGCTCACCCGGAATGCCGGCCCGAGGTGCTGGAGCTGGCCGACTATATCGGCAGCACCTCCGGCATCATCGGCCGCGCATCATCCTGCAGCGCCGGAGAACTGCTGATCTGCACGGAACAGGGCGTTCTCCGGGAGCTGCGGAAAAACTGTCCCGGAAAGACCTTCTATTTTCCCGGAGAGAACTGCGTCTGTCCGGACATGAAGCAGATCACGCTGGATAAAGTGATCCGCTCTCTGGAAACGCTCTCGCCGGAGGTCACCGTCAGCGAAGAGATCCGCCGGAAAGCATGGCCCCCGCTGGCCCGTATGCTGGAGCTGGGCGGCAGAAAGGAGAGCGCCCAATGAACAGCTATGACGTCATCATCGCCGGCACAGGGGCCGCGGGGCTGTTCGCCGCTCTTCACCTTCCCCCGGACTTCCGGGTTCTGCTTCTGACCAAGGATGATCTGGAAAACAGCGATTCCTATCTGGCCCAGGGCGGCATCTGCACGCTCTTGAATCCGGAGGACTTCCCGTGTTATTATGAGGATACCCTCAAAGCCGGAAGATACGAAAACAGCCCGGAGGCAGTGACGGCCATGATCCGTTCCTCCGGCCACATCATACGGGAGCTGATCCGTTTCGGCGTGAATTTTGACCGGAATGCGGACGGAACTCTTTCCTATACCAGAGAAGGCGGCCACACCCTTCCCCGCATCCTCCATCACCAGGACGTAACCGGCCAGGAGATCGTCACCTGCCTGATTCAGCGGGTGAAGGAGCGGGACAATATCGAAATTCTGGAGCACACCGCCATGGTGGATCTGCTGGAAGTGAACGGCTCCTGCCGGGGCATTCTGGCCCGCAGCGCGGACGGAACGGCGTACCCTCTGGAAGCCGGGGCGGTGATCCTGGCCACCGGAGGCCTGGGCGGCCTGTTCCGCCACTCCACCAATTTCCCCCACATCGCCGGGGACAGCTTCGCCATCGCGCTCCGCCGCGGCATCCGTCTGGAGAATCTGCATTATATCCAGATCCATCCCACGGTTCTTTACTCCAGCCGCCCCGGACGCCGTTTTCTCATCTCGGAATCAGTGCGCGGTGAAGGGGCAAAGCTGCTGAATGCAGAGGGCAAACGTTTCGTGGACGAGCTTCTGCCCAGGGATGTGGTGGCCGAGGCCATCCGTCAGGAAATGGCCAGGACCGGCACCGACCATGTCTGGCTGTCCTTTGCAGATATTTCAGAAGAAGAGATTCTGCGGCACTTCCCGCACATTTACCGGCGCTGTCTGGAGGAGGGCCGGGATATCACCCGGGAGCCCATACCTGTCACGCCGGCCCAGCACTATCTGATGGGCGGCATCCGGGCGGATATCTGCGGGCGTACCTCCATGGCAAATCTGTACGCCGTGGGGGAAACCGCCTGCAACGGCGTTCACGGCGCCAATCGGCTGGCCAGCAATTCCCTGCTGGAGAGCCTGGTATTTTCCGAAAACGCGGCCCATGTCATCCGGAGTACCGTAACCGCCGGACGGTGCCGGGAGCTGCCCGCGCGTCTGCCCCAGGTGCCGCCGCCCGAAGAGTGGGCCGCGGAGAACCGGAGGCTGGTGCTGAACGAAATCAAGAGAAAGGGAAATGACTTTTATGAACGATGGAGTAACATTTAAACTGAACATAGACGACTACCTTCTGCACGCCCTGAAGGAGGATATTACCAGCGAGGACGTGTCCACCAACGCCGTGATGCCCTCGGCCGTCAGGGGAACCGCGCAGCTTCTTGCCAAGGAGGACGGCATCCTCTGCGGCCTGCAGGTATTCGAGCGAGTCTTTCATCTGCTGGATTCCGGCACGGTATTCGAAACGGATTTCCACGACGGCGACGCTGTGACCTCCGGAACCTGCGTCGGCACTCTGACCGGAGATATCCGCGTTCTTCTGTCCGGTGAACGCACAGCTCTCAATTACCTGCAGCGCATGAGCGGCATCGCCACCTTCACAAAAGGCTTTGCCGACGAGCTGCGGGGCACGCGCACCCGCCTTCTGGACACCAGGAAAACCACGCCCAACATGCGGCCCTTTGAAAAATACGCCGTCACCGTGGGCGGCGGGTACAACCACCGCTACAACCTGTCCGACGGCGTGCTGCTGAAGGATAACCACATCGGCGCCGCCGGCAGCGTCCGCCGGGCTGTGGCGATGGCCCGGAAATACGCGCCCTTCGTGCGGAAGGTCGAGGTCGAGGTGGAAACTCTGGAAATGGTGCAGGAGGCTCTTGACGCCGGAGCCGACATCATCATGCTGGACAACATGGACACGGAAACCATGGCGGAGGCCGTCCGGATGATCGGCGGCAGAGCCCTCACCGAATGCTCCGGCAACGTCACCAGAGAACGGCTGCGGGAAATCGCCGCCCTGGGCGTGGATTACGTGTCCAGCGGAGCCCTGACCCATTCCGCTCCGATCCTGGACCTTTCCCTGAAAAATCTGAAACCCCTGCCCTCTGCGCAGGCCTGAGAAATGAGGTGAAAAACGTGGCCGGAAAAACCGACGGCGCCCAGCGCAGGCTGCGCCTTCTTCAGATACTGGAAAACAGCTCCCTCCCCGTCTCCGGGGCTTCTCTGGCGAAGTCCCTGCGCGTCAGCCGCCAGGTCATCGTCCAGGACATCGCCCTTCTGCGGGCCTCCGATGAGGAAATCCTCTCCACACCCAGGGGCTACCAGCTGTACCGCCGTCCGGCGGCGCCGGCCCTCCGACGCGTCCGCGTCTCCCACACCGGAGATCAGATAGAGCAGGAGCTGAATCTCATCGTGGACAGCGGCGCGCGTGTGCTGGACGTGATTGTGGAACATCCCGTCTACGGGGAAATCAGCGGCAGGCTCCCCCTGGCCAGCCGCAGGGATGTGCAGAGCTTTCTCCGGAAAATCCGCTCCCAGGAGGGCACGCCCCTGCTGGAGATTTCCCGGGGCGTTCACATGCACACCCTGCAGGCCGATCAGGAAGAGGTACTGGACGCGGCTGAGGAAGCCCTGCGGCAGGCAGGTTTCCTGCTGGAAGCCTGACAGGCCTGCCGGAAAGGAGAACAGTATGTACGCTCAGATTGAAAAAATGGCCGCCGCCCTGGCCCCGAAGCTGACCGCCTGGCGCAGGCACCTGCACACGATCCCGGAAACAGCCTGGAACGAACGGGAGACCAGCGCTTTTCTGGCCTCCGAGCTGAAGAGGATGGGCTATGAGGTCATTACCGGAAATCCCGTGGCCGGCCATGACACGGGGCTTGTGGCAGAACTGCGCTGCGGCGGGGCAGACCAGCCGGTGTTCGCCCTGCGCTTCGATATCGATGGTCTGCCCGTAGAGGAAGCCTCCGATCCGGAGCATCTGCCTCTGTCCCTGGGATTTCAATCCCGCCATGCAGGCTGCATGCACGCCTGCGGCCACGACGGCCACGCCGCCATCGGCCTGGGCTGCGCCCGGCTGCTGCAAAAGCTGCGCCATCATCTCTCGGGCACCGTGCGGCTGATCTTCCAGCCCGCCGAAGAAGGCGCCCGGGGCGCGGCGCCTGTCGTGGAAAAGGGCTGGCTTTCCGACGCTTCCTATTTTCTGGCCGGCCATATCACGGGCCGGGATTACGGAGGATCCGAAGAGCCGGACGCCGTGCCCGTCTGCTCCTCTCTGGCCACCACCAAATTCGACGCCGTCTTTCACGGCCGTTCCTGCCACGGCGCCCAGCCCGAGGAGGGCGCGTCCGCCATCTCGGCCCTGTCCGCCGCCGTTCTGGCCCTGAACGCCATCCCCCGGCACAGCCAGGGCGCCACTTTTCTGAATGTGGGGCGCATCACAGCCGGAGAGGGCCGGAATGTCATCGCCGGATTCGGCCGCATGGAGGCCGAGGTTCGGGGAGCGTCCACAGAGCTGAACCATTATATGGAAGAACAGGCCTTTCGGATCATCCGGCACTGCGCCGCCATGTACGGCTGCACAGCCGATATTCTCCCGCAGGGACACGCGCCCTCTCTGGAGAGCTCGCCGGATTTCTGCCGGGAGCTTGCGGAGATATGCGGAAAAGGCCTGTCCTCCGTGCGGTTCGCAGAAAAACCGGAGGTCTTTCGCGCCAGCGAGGATGCTGCGGCCATGCTCCGGACGGTCCGGGAGGCCGGCGGAAAAGGAGCATTTCTGCTCTTTCCCACCCACACTGCCGCGCCTTTGCACAGCTGCCGGTACGACTTCGACGAGACAATCCTTCCTAAGGCCGTCTCCATATTCACAGCTGCCGTTTTCCACTGGTGCGGCGGCAGTCTTTCCCAGCCTCCCCTCTGAAAATCGCATTGTATTTGCCCGGCATTTATTGTATAATCAGGGCATGAGTGAACACACGGAGGAAATTATATGAAATCAATTGCAGTAGTAACAGACAGCAACTGCGGTATGTCCATGAAGCAGGCGGAAGAGCTCGGCATTCACATGCTCCCCATGCCCTTCTTCATGAACGGACAGGAATATCTCGAAGAAATCGATATGACACAGGAGGAATTTTTCCGCCGTCTGGCCGAGAATCCCGGGACAAAGGTATCGACCTCTCAGCCATCTGTGGAATCCATCACCGGCCTCTGGGACAGACTGCTGAAGGATCACGACGAAATCGTACATATCCCCATGTCCAGCGGCCTGTCCAGCTCCTGCCAGACAGCTTCCATGCTGTCCGAAGATTATGACGGCCGTGTCCGGGTGGTCAATAATCAGCGCATCTCGGGAACACTCCGCTATTCCGCCATGGAAGCCGTGCAGCAGGCAAAAAACGGCCTCTCCGCTTCAGAAATCGGAGACTGGCTGGAGGAAACCCGTTTCGATTCCAGCATCTATATCACCGTAGCCACCCTGAAGTACCTGAAGCAGGGAGGACGCATTACTCCGGCAGCGGCTGCCATCGGCACCATGCTGAAATTAAAGCCCGTGCTGCAGATTCAGGGGGAGAAGCTGGATGCCTTTGCCAAGGCCCGTACCATGACCCAGGCCAAGAAAATTATGACCCAGGCCATTAAAGACGATATCGCTAACCGCTTCGGTGAAAATATTTACCTGGATGTCATTCATTCGGCTAATCTGGAGGCAGCCGAGGAATTCCGCAGGGAAGCTCTGGCGACCTTCCCCAGCGTAAAGGAGGTCAATATCTTCCCTCTTTCCTTAAGCGTCTCCTGTCATATCGGACCGGGTTCCCTGGCGTTTACGTGTTCGAAAATTCACGAAGAGATCTGGTAAGCCTCTCCGGTTCCTGTGGGGTTGCCGCAGAAGGCCGGCTGAGAGTGCGGTAAGCCGCCAGATATACCCGCAGAGCATGTATTACGGTGTGTCCTGCGGGTATATCTGGCGGCTGTTTGCACTTCAAAATCGCTTCTGCGGCGGCCGTCTCTTTGTCTCTTATTCTTCGCCCATAGGCGTAATCACAATATTCTGAATCTCCACTCCCGTCTTCCGGGTGACAATATCCTCGATCTGGGCTCTCTGCTCATCGCCCAGCTCCGCCGACGGCACCAGCACATCCGCCGTCTCCCCTGTCAGATTCACTACCACGCTGTCGAAGCCTCTGGCCTCCAGCAGAAGTTCCGCAGCCGCTTCCTTCTCGATGGCATCTGTCAGCTCCACCATGCTCTGCACGGCGTTCTGCCGTTCCTCATCAGAGAGGTTTTCATTGTTGATAATCCCCAGCAGGCTTTCCTTCGTCTGAGAGCGCATCTGTTCCCTGTCGATCCTGGCCTGAGCCATGTATGTAGAGGCTGTGGTCAGAACTGCTTCTCCCGGCGTATCCGAGGCTGTCTCTTCTCCGTTTTCCCCGGCGTTTTCTCCTTCCGTTCCATCGCCGGAGGATGTCTGGCTTTCTGTCTGCACCTCTCCGGCATCTTCTCCGGCCGCCTGGGCGGTTTCCTCTGCGGAAGCAGTCTCCCCGGCGTCAGCTGTCTCATCTGTCAGGTCCTGATCCAGGCTCTCAATATCCTGCAGAATCGTATTTTCATCCAGAACCGCTGTGGACTCATCTCCTGCTTCCGCAGCCGCTCCGGTACTTTCCGTTTCCCTGTTCATGGTGGAATCCGCGTAATTAATGTAGCCGGCAATGGCGATCAGCACCGCCAGCGCTGTAATGATGATCTGATTTTTCTTAAAAAATCTCTTCTTCAATTCGCCTTCTCCTTCACTTCATTTTCATTACTTTTATTTTATGGGCATCCACCCGGAATAATGCCATAACCGCCTCCTGAATCTGCTGAACAATGACCGGATCGCCGCCGCCCTGGGCGATTACCAGAACGCCCCGGACCTCAGGATAATTTTCCCGTATCACGTAGGGCGTTTCCGTACCGTCGCTGCCCCGCTGGTAGACGGTGCTTTCTTCCGTACCGGACGCAGAAGAGGATGTGCTTCCATCCGATCCGGAGCTGGACTGAGTGCTGGAGGAAGTAGGAATATCCTTCTCCACCACCTTCTCATTGGTAGACTCCAGCGACAGCACAACCCGCACCTGTCCCACGCCTTCCACCTGGGCCAGAGCCTCCTCCAGACTGGCGGCCATCTGCGCCTCTTTCCCTGCAGCTGTCTCCGTCTCTGCAGAACTGCCGCTTATATCATTTCCAACGCTTTCCCCCGCTTCCTGCCCCGTCCGGCTTCCCTCTCCGCCGGAGCTTCCGGATTCTCCGCCCTCCCGGTTCACCGGAATGGCAATCACCACCAGCAGCGCCGCCAGCAGCAGATAGACGATCCACTGTTCTTTTTTCAAACCTTTCAGATACGTAACAACCTTATTTTTCATGCTCCTACCTCTGTATCGTTACATCTATATGTTCCGCATCCACCTGATAGACCTCGGAAAGCTCTCTTTTTACTGTCTCCGCCGTTTCTTCAAGCTCTCTGACTTTTTCTTTCTTCTCTGACTCATAGAGGATGTCTGCCGTATCCGCGGAAATGATCAGGCGAATGTCGGATACTTCCATTTTGTCCCTATCCAGCCGCACTTCTGTCTCCACCGGAACAATACCCCTCTCCTGCAGAAACGCATGTATCTGATCCGCGATCTCGGATTCATACCCCCGGAGCAGATACTCTTCCTGTACATCCCCCATCTCCAGCCGGTCCCCCAGTCCTCTCGCTTCTATCTCCAGCATTTCCCTGCTTACCACATCCTCCAGAGTCTCGTCCAGATGCAGAAATTCCGTTAACGGACGGGCCAGAACAATAATCACCAGCATTCCCAGAAAGAAGCGTACATATTTCCGGTAGCGGTTATCGGGCAGACAGTTCAGCACCGCCGTCATGAAAATAAAGAAAAAGGCCAGATTTTTCATCCAGCCGTAAATCATTTCCATCATATTCATCCTCCCGCAGCCAGAATAGCCACTGTTACCATGAACAGCACCTCCGTAGTCAGCAAAAGCTTCAGGAGCAGGCTGCAGCCTTCTCCCATGGTGGTCAGACAGCCCACCATCCGTTTGTCCGACACAGGCTGGGTAAAGGCAGCCAGCAGCCGGTAGGTGAGGCCCGTCACCGCAAACTGAATCAGGGGAATCACCCCGCACAGGAACAGGATCACCAGGGCCACCGCGCCCAGGCAGTTCCGTATCAGCACGGCAGAGCCGATAACCATCTCCGTCACGGAGTCAATAGCATTCCCCACTCCGGGAATAGCGCTGGCCGTCTTTCCGATGATCGTCCTCCGCAGGGAATCCAGGGCAGGCGAAATCAGATTTCTGGTAATCTGCATGCCGATCACCAGCCCCAGAGCCGTCTTCATCACCCAGGAAATGCAGGTTTTCAGAAGCTCCGCCATGCGGGACAGAAAATCCTCTCTGGAAAGCTGGTTCACCAGGGAAATCAGCACGTAGATCTGGATACCCGGCAGAATCAGATAGATCAGGAGCCTCTCCACCAGGGTGATGACAAACAGCACGATCTGGTAGAACATAGCTGCCGACGAAGCTCCGGTAGCCGTGGCCACAGCGATATAGTAAGCGGGTACCAGCACGTTCATAAAATTCAGGATGCCTTCCAGCGCCGCGGAAAGCTGGCTGCTCAGCGCCTGAAAATTCCGCAGCAGCAGCGCGAACACCAGGAGATAGATCATATAAAAGCCCATCTCACCCATCTGGCTGCTCTCAAAGAGAGAAGCAAAATTGGACAGAAGCGCGGCCGCCAGCACCAGAATCAGAATCCGCATCCAGATCTCCCGCTGGCCGGAGAAGGCTTCCGTAACCAGCGACAGTACATTGCCCGCCATATCTGTGCCTGTAAAAATATCCTCTCCGCTCATTAACCGCAAAACAGAATCAGAAACGGAAAAATCATCTTTTCCAAGCAGCTCGTCCACCGCCTGCTGTATCTCTTCCATATCCATTTCAGACATCAGGGAATCGTCGATCTCCAGCGTCAGCTCGTCCTCTCCGGACGCCTCCTCGCCCGCGTATCCGGCTCCCGTCTTCACCGCCGCCCCCTCTTCCGCGCCTGCGGCTCCGTACGCCGGCAGCGCCGCCGCCGCTGTCAGAAAGAAAAAAAGCAGGATTCCCGGTCCCGCGCGTCTTTTTCTTTTCATGCCAGAAACTCCTGTATTGTCTCCATCAGCCCGGTCAGAATCGGCATACTGATAACGAGAATGGACAGCTTTGCAAAAATCTCAATCTGCCCCGCGATGGAGGAATATCCTGCGTCCCGGCAGATTCCGGCGGAAAACTGCCCTACATAAGTGATGCCGATCATCTTCAGCAGAGCGTTCAAATAGGTGGCGTCGATAGGAACGTAGGACTTCAGATTACCGATCATTTCCATCAGATACGTGAGCTTTCCGGTAGCCAGCACCAGGATGCAGATTCCGGTGGCCAGGCTCACATAAAGAGCGTACTCCGGCTTCGTCTCTTTGACAAAAATACAGATCATCAGGCCGGCAATGCCCAGCACGGCGATTTTTATCACATCCATGGACTGCTCCTTTACAGGGTAAAGAGATTTCGGATGGTTTCAAACAGATCGGATATATAAGGCAGCAACCAGAACAGTACCACAATCAGACCGGCCAGGCTGGTCAGGAACGCCTGCTCCTCCCGGCCGCTGTGCTTTAAGACCTGTCCCAGAACGGAAACCAGAATGCCCACAGCGCCGATTTTAAAAATAACCCCGATTTCCAACTGCGGCCACCTCCTTCCTCTCCGTTCTTTCTATATAAATAAAATAGCCAGAAAAAGACCGCCCATAATTCCCAGGCTCTGGCAGAGCTTTTTTCTTACAGGCAGTCCTTTTGTCAGTTCTTCTATTGTCATATCCAGCTCCCGGCCATAGGCTTCCAGATTGGCCAGCTGCATGGCCTTGTCCAGATAGCCCAGACTCCGGCCCAGCTCGCTGAACCGATCCCGGTCCTCCCGGGTCAGCTTCGTATCTTTTAAATGGCACTCCACATTTTCCGCAAACACCTCTCCGAAGGAGCCCCCGCCATACCGGTTCAGATCCTCGGACAGCTCCCGCAGAAACTCCCGGAAAGGCTCTTCCACCTTTCCGGCAATGTTCCACAGGGCATCCGGCAGCGGCGTCCGCGCGCAGGAAATTTCCCCGTGCAGGAACATCTCAATTCGCTTCAGAGTCTTAAGCTGCGAAAGCCGCCGGCTTAAACCCATGCTTTTCAGAAAACCCAGGCTGACACAGGAACCTGTCATGATACACAGCGCGATGATACGCAGCAAGCTCCCACTCCTTTCTGATACAGGCTGGTGCCGCGTCCGTCGAATATGGCCTGGACGGTGCCCGGCGCTTCCCTTCCGGAAAGCAGAATATACCGCTCGAACACATGACGGTCCACCAGATCTCCCAGCAATGGTTTTTTCCGCACGTCCTCCATGGAATTTCCGTGAACTGTAGCCAGCACCTTGCAGCCGCAGTTCAGCACAGATTCCAGGGCGCGCAGATCCTCCTGAGTGCCAATCTCGTCCACAGCCACCACATCCGGAGACATGGAACGGATCAGCATCATCATTCCCTCCGCCTTGGGGCAGCCGTCCAGCACATCGGTGCGAATGCCCACAGGATTCTGCGCCACACCCATGTAGGAGCCCGCAATCTCTGACCGCTCATCCACCACTCCCACCGTCAGGCCCTGATACCGGGCATTTCCGTCGGACAGCTGCCGGATCACATCCCGCAGCAGGGTGGTTTTCCCGCACCGCGGGGCGGAGATGATCAGTGTATGACAGAACTCTCCCTCCCTTCTGAGATAGGGCATAACCAGATCCGCGCAGCCCTCTACACTGTGGGAAATCCGCAGGTTGATGCAGGAAATATGACTGATCCCCTTCACTTTCCCGTCTTCCATCACTGTCTTACCGGCAATTCCCACTCTGTGGCCGCCCTGAACCGTCAGAAAGCCCTGGCGTATCTCTTCTTCATAAGCATAGAGGGAATAATTTCCTATGTATTCCATGGTTTCCCGCAGATCCCGCTCCGTCATCCGCACGCCCTGGGCGGGATCCCTGCGGGCTCTCCCGTGTTCGTCCGGAAAATACTCTCCCTTCTGGCAGATCAGCTGCAGCGGAGCGCCTGTCCGCATTCTTATCTCATGTACTTTCCCGAAATCCAGATCCAGCCGTTCGAGAATCAGCCGTACCCTTCCGGAAAACAGACGTATAATCTCTTCTTTTCTCATCGTTCTGCACCTCTTTAAGACAAGTATATGTGCAGAATTCCGAATTATGCCCGCTGTTTTTTCTTTTCCTGCCCGTCCCCGGACACGGCGCGTCCCGGCGGCTTCCCCGCCGCCGGCCACAGCGCGGCGTACCCCGACAGCTCTCCCTCCGCCGCCGGCCGGGACCGGTCGTTCAGTCCACTCCCCGGATCTCCACCTGTCCGATACTCCGCAGCAAAAGCTCCCGGAACCGCTCCAGCTGTTCTCGGGAATAGCCGCTGAACACCGGCTGCAGCACGAACTCTGATTCTCTGTAGTTCTGCAGGCAGTACTTCCTGCACCCGGCCAGCCATTTTCCGATCCTTTCAAACTCTGCCCGCCCGTGCAGCTCCCGGGCCACCGTGGTTCTGAACTCATAGTCCACCGCTCCGCACATGAGGAACTCCACAGATTCCTGAATCCGCAGCACATCCAGATCAGCCAGGCCCGCTGTCTCGCCATAACGGTCGGGAGAATTCTTGATATCCATGGCCACATAATCCACAAGGCCAGCCTCTGCCAGGCTCTTTAACACCTCCGGCCGGTAACCGTTGGTATCCAGCTTAATCCGGTATCCCATTTCCCGGACTTTTCCAAGAAAATCCGGAAGCTCCGACTCCAGTGTAGGCTCACCGCCTGTTATACATACCCCGTCCAGAAGCCCCTTTCTTTTCTCCAGATGAGAGAATACCGTCTCCTCATCGATCAGCGGCTCACGCTCCGGATGCAGTACCAGATTGCCGTTCTGACAAAAAGGACACCGGAAATTGCAGTGTCCCAGAAAAACCGTACAGGCCACAACCCCCGGATAATCCAGAAGGGTCAGGGTCTGAAAACCGTATATGTTCATGATAACCTCACTTTCCCGGAGTGAATATCCAGAAATTCTTTCAGCAGCGGATACAGCCTCTCGCTGTGCACCACGTAGCTTCCGTGGCTTTCTCCCGGCAGAATCTGCAGGGTGCTGTGCGGGATGCTCTCTGCAATCAGGCGGGTATGCTCTTCCCGGATCAGATCCTTTTCTCCTGCCAGTACCAGCACCGGAATCTGTATATTCCCAAGGGATTCCGGGGAAATATCCGGCTCCCGCAGCATCAGTTTTATCTTTTTGTCCCGTTTTCTGAGGTATTCCAGCCGCATCATCCAGTGAAAGAGCGTCTTCAGTCCGCCGGGATTCAGATTGGCCCCGCTGACCGCGAGGGCGGACAGCAGCTCCGGCCGTTCCAGAGCCGTCAGAAGGCCCACGATTCCGCCGTCGCTGAAGCCGTACAGCGCTGCTCCCCGCAGCCCCAGGCTCTCGATCAGCGCTTCCACATCCGAAGCCATGATTTCATAAGACAGCTTCTCCATCCGGCTGCTCCGTCCGTGATCCCGGCTGTCCACGGCATAGACCGTGTAGTGTTCCCCCAGCCGGGCTGCCAGCTCGTCAAATATGGTATGATCTTCCCCGTTCCCATGCAGCAGGATCAGAGGCTTTCCCTGCCCCCGCACCTCATACCAGAGAGTAATTCCGTTTACTTCCGCCTTCATGCGCCTTCTCCTTTCTCCGCTGTGTGGGTTACTGTCTTTCGGGGATTCCCAGAATCTCCCGGATGCCCCAGGCCACGCCGTCCTCCTGGTTGGACCTTGTCCGGAAAGCCGCCGCCCGCAGGCACCCCTCGCTGGCGTTTGCCACGGCGATCCCCCACCGCACAGCCTTCAGCATGTCCATATCGTTATCCGCATCTCCAAAAGCCGCCGTTTCCTCCGGAGAAATACCCAGCCTTTTCAGAAGAAACAGAAGGCCCGATGCCTTTCCCGCTTCCGGGCTGGACAGCTCGATCCTGTTCCGGACAGAGGAGGTGATATAGAGCCTTTCTCCACAGCCTGCCAGCGCTTCCCGAAGGCCACAGCGTTTCTCATCCTCCGGAATGATCAGATCCACGCCGTCCAGGCGGTCGCTGTTCTCCAGGATAAACTGCCGGATATCCCCGACCTTCCGGCGGGTGGTCTGAATATATTCCACCGCATAGGGCGCAGCCCCGAACCGGACGGGATCCTCCACATAGTCTGCCTGTCCGTAGGGAATGCCGTCCACGAAGGCCTCACAGGTGACGCCTCCGCCGCCGGTCAGCGCAAGCACCGCCTCCACCGCCCTCCGCTCCAGGGTCACCCGGCGCAGGCAGGCCCGGTCCTGCAGCCGGTAAACCGCAGCGCCGTTGGAGGTCACCGCATACTCAATACAATCCATGGCCTTCACCGCATCCGGAATGGAATCCACCGTCCGGCCGCTGGCCACAACTATGCAGACGCCTCCGGCGGCGGCGTCCTCCAGAGCTTCTCTGTTGGCTTCGCTGACCGTTTTCGCATCCGTCAGCGTGGTTCCATCCAGATCCAGAGCGATACAACGCACTTTCATCCTTTTCTTCCTCTCCTGCATCCTGAAGCACCCATGTCCGCAGCCCTTTCTTACGGGCTGCAGACGATTTCTCTCAGTTTCTCTTTTGCCCGGCTGTCTCACAGATACTCCGCGCCGTGGTCTTTCAGCCATTTCCGGCGTTCCCGGTAATCCGGCAGAACCTTCTCCACCTCCGCCCAGAAGCGGGGAGAATGATTCATCTCTTTTCTGTGCGCCAGCTCATGAACTACCACGTAGTCCAGGATGGCCGGCGGCATCAGCACCAGCTTCCAGTGAAAATTCAGATTTCCCAGACTGCTGCAGCTTCCCCAGCGGGTTTTCGTATTTTTGATGGCAATCCGGCCAAAGGTCACGCCCATAATTTTACTGTAATAGGCGGCCTGCCTGGTGCAGACCAGCCGTGCCTGCTCCCGGAACATCTTCTCCTGTCTCTCCGTATACTTCATATTCCCATCTCCCTGCACACGCTTTCCGGGAAAACAGCTGACATCCTCCGCCGCTACATCAGAAAATCGTGCAGCATCTCCATATTTTCGGGGCAGTATTCGATTTCCTTGGAATACAGTTTGGCCGTAAAGATCCGGTCTGCTTCCGTATAGTCTCCCCGTTCCAGCCAGATCTCCGTATCCAGAAGCTGAATCACCAGAAGACTGGCAGCCGCAAACCGCACCGGCGGCAGCACGCAGCCGTCGAACAGAGCTTCCATGAAATAACGATACAGAAAATACACCGCCAGATGCTCATACTCGCACTCCCGCTCCCGGTATTCCGCCAGAAAATCCCTCCTGGCTTCCAGAAGCTCCGGAAGGCGTTTCAGCAGCTTTTCCATCCGTCCGCCCCAGGTTCCGTCCAGAGACTCCAGGACACGGTACTGTTCCAGCAGCTTCCGTACCTCTGCCTCTTCAAAATATTTTTCACAGCACTGCCTCCGCAGCCACCGAATCGATCCTTCCCCGGCCAGCGCTTCGATGCCTTCCGCATCCTCAGCCTGCAAATGCGCGTCCAGTTCCTCTGCCCAGGCCAGCAGCGCACGGATCCTCTGATCCATGGAACAATTCCTGGACTGAGCAATAGCAAAGGCTGTCTCCCGGGCTTTCAGCAATGGCTCCAGCAGGAAATCCTCTTCCAGCTCCCCGGGACTGTCATCTTCCCTGTCTTCCTCTTCATCATACAGCATTTCAAAGCGTAAAGGCTCTTTCCTTCTGAAGAGCAAACGGCAGACCTCTTCACAGCAAAGGCCCAGCCCCGCTTCCGTATAATCTCCAAACCACTGGTAAAACCGGGGATGCTCCCGGCAGATGTCACAGAGCCACTCCTCTCCAAGCGCAATTATGATCTCGCAGAGGTTGTCCCCGTTCAAAAACGGACAGCGCCGTTCCTCCGTCAGCCGGAAACAGCTTTCTTCTTCGTCATTTTCCATCTCCGCCCTGAGGCGCTCTCCAATTTTTCCGCCAGCTGACCGGTATTTTTCTGCCGTTTCCCCGTCAATCTCAATTTCCCAGCCCGCACAGCAGGTATCCCCGCAGGCGCCGCCGATACACGAAAAATCCCTGTAAAAGTCAGGCCGCCGAAGCCTCATATCTGTCTCTCCTCTCCCGCGGATCCCGCGCCGAAGCGCAAGGGCCCGGACATCCACTTCAGTTCCGGAAATACCGGCGCTGCGCAGCATACGCACAGCGTGTATTCGCCCTCCGCCCGCACAGACGCTTCCGCAAACCAGACGCCGCCGGCCGTCCATCTCCGGAATGTCAGGGGCTGTCCATCAGCCGGGGCGCGCCGGGCTTTTTCTTCCTCTGGTTTCCCCGATGCCTCCCGCTGCCAGTCCGAATTCTCCCGGCTGACATCTGATAGCTCCGGCAGGCAGCTTTCCGGTTTCCATTTCTCAGGAATCACGCAAAACTCCCCGAAAGAATCGTCAATTCCCTGTCCGGTGTATTTGACATACGCCTCCTTGGCCGCCCAGATACGAAAAAAGCGCCGGAAGGAATCCCCCTCCAGCACGTAGGCCGCCTCTCGTTTATGAAAAAAGCGGACGGCCATTTTCCTGTAACGCGTTTCTGCCTGCCTGCGGCTCTCCCCTGCCCGGATCACATGCTCCTGCAGATCAATCCCCAGCTCTCCCTCCGCCAGAGCGCAGAACCAGAAAGGACCGCTGTGGGTGATGGACAGGCCGATACCCGGTATATCCCGGAAATACGGCTTTCCTCTTCCGCTACGAATAATCGTCCCATCACTTTCTGCCGCCAGAAGTCCCCATTCCGGACTTTCCGCAGTCCGCATCCAGTCTTTCACAGCTTCCTTAAGACGGCTCTCCGACGTTTTACCATCCTTCAGGTCGAAACAGTAAATTCCTACGCTCCGGTGCTCCATCTCATCCCACCGTAATCCCTTTCTTTTCCATATATGTAATGACATCCTGCACCTGATGAAGCTGCCAGACATCCCTTGTGGGAATTTCCGTATCAAACTCCTCCTCAAAGGCGCATACGATGTTCATAATATCAAAAGAGCTCAATCCCAGATCCTGCACGAAATCCGTATCGTAAGTCAGGTTTTTTCTTCCCGTCACCTCATATACAATTTTCTGTATCAGCTCCAAGAACGGATCTTTCATTTTATACTCCCTCTTTTATACCGTATGCCTCTTTATCTTCTGTAATGACGTTTTTTCAAATCTCTGCTCGCGGATATTCACCATCTGGATCTGCTGATAGAGCGGAAGGCCGTCATTAATCTGATCCACTGCCTGCTGCAGCTCCTCCAGAATCTCATAGGACGTCATCATCCCGGCCTGCTCCGGATCCGGATAAATACTGGCAGCCAGCTTCACATCATCCGCAGCTTTCCCGCTCTCCGCTCCGTAAACCATTACATCTTTCACCAGCGGAATCTGGCGCAGCCGCATCTCCAGTCCTTCCGGAGAAATCTTTTTTCCATTTTTGAATACTACCAGATTCTTTCTCCGTCCGGTGATATACAGAAAACCGTCCTTATCCAGTTTTCCCAAATCACCGGTATGGAACCATCCGTCCCTTACTGCGGCAGCTGACTCATCCGGCATCCCGTAATAACCGCTCATAAGCATGCTTCCCCGGACAAGTATCTCATCATCTTCTATTTTCACCTGGCAGCTTGGCAGAATCCGGCCTACAGAACCCTGCCTGTTCCATTCGGCTCCATTTACAGAAACCAGCGGCCCACATTCCGTAATACCGTACCCCTCCAGTACAGTCAGACCCAGATGCCGGAATTCTTCCGCACATTTTTCATTCATATGCGCTCCCCCGAAAAGGATCACGCGCAGGGTGCCGAAATGCTTCCGCCGCAGCTCTTCCAAAGCGCGACAGGGCTTTTTCATACCAAATCTTCCCCGGAACTTCATTTTTTTCAGCAGCCCTCGCAGCTTCTCTGCTTCTCCATGGCGCTCCGCCTCCAGCCAGATCTGTGAATGCAACGCCTCGCCCATCAATGGCACTGCCAGCATAGAATATGCCCCTGACAGGCGCATATCCCGGATAGCAGTTTTCAGATTCCCATTAAAGCACAGCTCCGCACCCCTGGCAAACGTAGCCAGAACAGCACAGGTCATTCCGTATGCATGACAGAATGGAAGCGCAGAAAAAGCCTTTATCCCTCCGTCCACATAGCAGTTGCTTTCGCTGGCATTGTTCAGAAGTGCTCTCTGGCTCAACATCACAGGTTTACTCTCACCGGTCGTTCCTGAGGTAAATACTATCGCAGCCGGCGCTTCCGGATCCAGTTCCACCGGAAATCCGGTCTTCCCGCCGCACTGTTCCAGAAGCCTGCTGCCTTCCCGGCAGAGACGCCCGACAGCCATCTCCTCCTGTTCCGTCTGGCTGTTCAGCGAAAAAATCCCCATCATCTCCGGTCTTTTTTCCAACACCGGCCCGCAGACCCCGGAACAGCCTGTCGAAGCAAAGACAGCAGAAACGTCTGCCTGCAGGAGCATGGCCCGAATTACTTCGTCCGGCTGCTCCGGATCAATACAGACCGCCGCAGCGCCGCAGAGGGTACACGCCAGATAGGTTACCAGCCAGTAATAACAGTTCTCTCCCACAAGCGCTATATGTTTTCCCGCCAGCTTCCGGGCACACAGGCTTTCCCGCAAACCTTCCACATCGCGAATCAGTTCGTCATAAGTCCGGCTTTGCTCCTCCTTTTTCCGGGTAAACCAGGACAGCGCCCTTCTCCCCCGGTAATGGCTTCCGATCTCCGTTATAAATTCTCCGAAATCTCTGTAATACCGCACAGTATTCTGTGAGAATTTTTTCACTCCTTCATTCCTCCCTGGCAGTTATAAAGTTCCCTGAGTTCCCGGCCTTTTTCCGCGTCACAAAACAGCATCACAAACATTTCCGCAAGTACCGGATCGAACTGTCTTCCGCGTTCTTCCAGAAGTATCTGCATCGCCTGCTCACAGGTTCTTCCAGGCCTGTACTGACGATTGGAAACGATGGCATCGAAGGCATCTGCTATGGCAATAATCCTGGCTCCATCAGGTATCTCATTCCCTGGCAAACCGTCCGGGTATCCACGCCCGTCATATCGTTCGTGATGTCCTCTTACAATGGGAAGAATGTCCTGCATCCTACTGATCCCGGACAAAATCTTTTCTCCCGTTTCCGGATGCTTTTTTATCTCCGCATACTCTTCTTCCGTCAGGCGGTCAGGCTTCAGAAGGATTCTGTCCGGCACACCGATTTTTCCAATATCATGGAACAGCCCTGCCAGCCGAAGCCGCTTTATCCCTTCATCCGGCAGTCCCGCAGCCGCACCCAGAGCTGCTGCGAGCTGAGCCACCCTGTCCGAATGACCCTTTGTCTCCTCGTCTCTGGCCTCTACAATATAGCGCAGCGTGGTTACTGTCTCCAGGTATCCCGTTTCCATGGTTTTCTGATACTCCCGGATTGTCCGCATCTGCCGGATAGACTTGACACAGGATTCCACCAGAAGCTCAAGCTGGTCAAACCGGTCACTTTTTTCATAGTATCCCTGAATATCCAGTTCTCGGATAGATTTGACAGGCGGCGCCATGCTCTTGTGCCCGGTCAGAAGAATAATAAAAACATCTGTATTAAATTTTCTGATTTCCTCTACTACCTGATCGCCACAGATCGGGCTCATAAGAAAATCCAGAAGCAGAATATCGTATTCGCTCTCCCTGACCCGTTCAATAGCTCTGCAGGGATTATTTTCCACATCCACCCGATACCCGTTTCTCTGGAAATATGCCTGAATGGCGGAAGTCATCAACGGATCATCATCCACCGTTAAAATTTTGAACTGGCTCTCTGCCACCGCTTTATGTTTTCGCATCTGATGTTCCTCCCTTTGTGCCTTCCATATCTTTCAGCATAACATATTCCATCGGTATAGAAATCCCAAAAATGGAACCGCCGTCCGGATTGTCTTCCATCCACATCTTTCCTCCGAATTTTCCCCGGATTACCGTATTACTGATATACAGTCCCAGCCCGGTTCCCATGGCCCCTTTACTGGTTACCATGGCTCTAAACAGCTTTTCCTTCACTTTTTCGCTGACTCCCGTACCTGTATCGGCTACAGAAATCTTCAGATTCTCCGGATCACACTCTACCCTTAGTGTGATCTCACCGCCACCTACCTGCTGCTGGGCGTAAACTGCATTCGACAGCAGATTTGTCAACACCTGAACCAGATTGTTGACGTCACCCTTCAGCGCAATATCTCCCGGCTTATCGCATATGACATTCAGGCGGCACTGACCCGCCATCAGTTCATGACGCATCAGCATGACACAGCGTTTTACTGTCTCGTCTATGGTAAACACAGAATCTTCTACGGTGACTGCCCCCGCCGCCTGCCCTTTGATCGCCGTGATAATATCCGACATATAGGCTGTAGCCTCCCGACCTTTCTGAAACCAATCTCTTATTTCGTTGTAGATTTCCCGATAGTCCGCTTCCGTAACGTCCGGATCTCCCAGGCTTTCTTCACATTCGTCCACCAGGGCTTCCATAGCTGAAATGCTGCCGGAAATTCCCATAATGGGGGTTTTCAGGTTATGCGCCAGCCCGCCTATCATCTGCCCCAAAAACGCCAGCCGTTCCTGTTCCATCATCCGTTCCCTGCTGTCCTGAAGCTGCTGCATACTCTCCCTGATCTGGGTAATATCCTTGAAAATAACTACAAATCCACTTATTTTTTCATGTACGGACAGCGGCGACACTTCGGTTACATAATAACCTCTTCGGACAAAACTGCCTTTTGTCATGGTTACCGCCTGCTCATAGGAAATGACCGTATTTGCCTTTTTACATTCCTCCACAGCAGTAATCATATTGTAAATAGCCGTCTTGCCGGACACATCCTCATCTTTCACACAGTCCCTCAGATACTTGTTTCCCGAAATTCCGTATTCCGAACCAAACACCCGCTCAAACTGCCGGTTGTAACTGATCACCAGGCCCTGATCGCTCAAGACCAGATAACAGTCCGAAATCCAGTCCAGAACGTGCTGGGTAGCCATAGGACGGATATCCAGCAGATGCATCTGGTAAATAGCCAGGCCATTCAGTATCATTGGTACGATAAAGCTCATAGGCGTTGCGGCAATATCCAGATTCATACCGGAAAATGTAGACATCATGCTCACAATCAGCGGACAGATCCCGCTGCCGGCCAGCAGCAGGCACTGTTTAAAATAAAGCTGGCTTCTGTTTCGCAGCGCAAACCGCAGCGGTATAATGATAGTCAGAAGCAGACAGAAATAATTGTACAGCCCTGAAACCATAACATAAGGGCCGAATTCAATATCACTGCGTATTACAGAAAACACCTGGTACTGCAGATGATGCAGCGGGTTTGTCCACGTTACGGCAATGGTGACCAGCGGCATCACAAAAAGCAGCCACAGCCGGCGCGGCATATGCTCCAGGCTGCGTACGAACGCCAGCACAATACACAGAAAGATAACCGGAGCAAATGAGCCTCCCGGCGTAGTCATACAGTCCAGTATAAAAGCCTCTGTCCCGTTGGGTGACCGCAGAAAGCGCATCAGGATAATCGGAATAACCCATGTGGCATAACACACAGTCAGTGCCAGGTACAGCTTGTGAAGCAGATACAGCTTCGGCGCACGGATGCACCAGATAATAAATACCAATATGACAATCAGTGCAATGCTGAAAATAAGAATCGAACCATCCGTTACCATGGACTACTCCTCTTCTGCCGGCCAGGTTTCCTGCATCGTAAAGCTCTCCAGCAGCTCACCCGGCGATGGAATGTCAAACCGGAATCCTGCCCGGGCCAGGCTGTCCTTTGTCTGTTCTCCGGACACCTGAATCACCGGCGGCTTCAGGCGGATATGATACCAATAATCAATCAGGACGGATACCTGCTCCCGGGCCGGACCCACAGCCGTCCTGGACAGCAGCTCCGTAAATTCCCCGTCCGAAACGATACGGATTCCCGCCTGCAGCTCCTCCGCCACCTGTCCGGTAGTCGGCGGATCCGGATGGATAATATGGAACACCGTACCCGGACCGTCTTTCAGGGCAAGAACGGCTTCCGCCGCATAATCCACAGGGGTCAGATCCACAGAGGTTTCCGCGATGGTACGCGGAACAGCGCCTACCCGATAAAAAGCCCGCATCAGCAGATAAAACGCATTTGTATCCGGATTTTTCTGAAATACTCCGTCAGAGGCCCGGCCTACCAGCCGGCCCAGCCGGAAAATTTTCGTCTCCATCCCGCTTTCCCGTGCTTCCAGCACAAGCCCCTCTGCCAGGTATTTGCTCTTTACATATATGTTGTCTTCCCAGATCTGCCCGATATCATAGTCATTTTCCGTAAATACAGCCCCCGGCCTGCCATCCTTAAGCTGCTCACCGCTGACGCTGCAGGTAGACATATGATACAGCCTGGCTCCGCTCCTCCGGGCAAGCTCCAGGATACAGCGCGTTCCCTCCACATTGGTTCGGAGAAAGGCTTCTTCGTCCGCCGCGTAATGGCGCACATCCGCCGCCGCATGATAAATCTCTCCCACATTTCCCGCCAGGCGCGCGTAGTCCTGTTCCTCCAGTCCAAGGCGCTCCTTCGTCAGATCTCCATCTATAACGGTCAGCCTTTTCCGGCTCCGCATGGCAAAGCCACTGCCGAAATACCATGTCAGACACTCCAGAAGCCTGCGTTCGCCTCCACGCACCAGGCAGATTATGCCGCTCTCTCCTTTATCCAGCAGAGCCTTCAGCAGATGGACACCGAAAAATCCGGTCGCTCCCGTAAGCATGATACCCTTTTTCCGGCCCTGCCGTTTTTCGGCCTCAGGCTCTTCCCATATGGGTTCTTCCGGCGGTACCAGGACATGCTGCCGCTTTTCCGCACAGGCTCCTGCCGCCTCTGTACGATATCCCGCATCTGCCGCAATTTTTCCAGACGCTGTCTCCCGGATCTCTCCTGCAGCGGCGGCATCTGCAAGCTTCTCTTCCGTCTCATCCGTTTCTGACAGGTTCAGCCCCAGCAGCTCCGCCTGACGGCGCGCCTCCGGATATTCATAAAACTGTGACAGAGACATCTCCAGCCCGTGGTTGAAATACAGGCTCAGCACACTCAATGCCTCCAGAGAAGTGCCTCCCTGTTCAAAAAACGACTGCTCCGGATCCAGCTCCTGCTTCGTCAGCACCTGTCCCCAGATATCCAGTACAAATCGAACGCCGTCTGCAGAAGCCGCTTTCTCCTGTTTTTTCGGAGCAGGGGACGGCTCAGCCCTCCTGATTTCTGTATCCCGCACCGGTGCAGCGTCCTGTTCTGCCGCAGTTTCCGCCTGCGCCGCAGCCTTCTCCGGTACAGCCTTCACCGGTTCTGCAGCAGAGACACGATGGGCTTCATCCTCCTTAAGCGCATGGCGGATACCCTCCGTAGCCATGGCTGTCAGCGCCCGGAGATCAATCTTGCTGCTGGCTGTCAGCGGCATATTCTCAATAGGAAGTACCCTGGATGGCACCATATATACAGGAAGTACTTTGCGAATTCTCTCCATCAGGCAGCTCTGGCAGTTTTCCACCCGGCTGTCCGGCTGATAGAAGGAACACAGTTCCATGGATCCGTCTTCCTTGCGGATAGCCACAGTAGCCGCCTGCTTTGCACAGCCGGATTCCAGGATCGCACCGGTAATTTCATCCAGCTCCACCCTCTGGCCGTTCAGCTTGACCTGGGAATCCCTGCGCCCGAGGAAATCATAAGACCCGTCCAGGCGCAGCCTTCCCATATCCCCGCTTTTATACATTCTCTCTCCCGGAACAAACGGGTCAGGCAAAAAAGCCTGCTCCGTCAGATCCGGTCTGGAAATATAGCCTCTGGCCAGACATTCACCGGCCATATATAATTCTCCGCAGCCCGTCGGCATTACAGGGCGCATCTTTTCATCCAGGACATAAATACGGCCATTATACAGCGGCCTTCCAATCGTAATGTGGTCGCCTGGCTTTACATCGATCATCGTCATGTAAACCGTAGCTTCTGTAGGGCCGTACATATTCACGCTGACAGCGTCTGTCGCTTTATGCAGCTTGTCCAGAAGCTGCGGCGTCAGCACCTCGCCTCCCAGCAGCACCAGCTTCAGGGAAGCGGCAGCGCGGCAGAAGGCTTCATTTCCCAGACACATCTGCAATCTCGCCGGCGTCACCTGGAAAATCTCAGCTCCGCTCTCTTCTATAATAGCCGCCAGCTTCCAGGGCAGCATCATCTCTTCTTCGTCCGTCAGCACCACTGTTTTGCCCATAGCCAGCGGGAACAGGCTTTCTCCGATAAAGCTGTCGAACACCACGTTGGTCGTGCACAGGATCGGGCCCGCCGCCCGCGAGAGCAGCTCCCGTATGCTGACAAACAGGCTGGACACGGCGCGGTGGCGCAGCATTACCCCTTTTGGCTTTCCTGTAGAGCCTGATGTAAACATTACATTAACCAGATCCTCATCTTTTACAGCGGCATCCTCGAAGCCGTCTTCCAGACGCTCTGCCGCTTCAAACACCCTGCAGGGCAGCCCTTCCGGCAGACGCGCCGCCGTCTTCCTGTCACAGAGCACATACTCTGCTCCTGCAGTCTCCAGCATATAGGCAAGCCGTTCCTTCGGGAAGGAAGGCAGAAGCGGCACATAGGCGCAGCCATTTTTCAAAATAGCGATCATAGCCGCAATCAGATCCGGCGTCCTTCCGAATCCCAGCCCCACGCACTGGCCCGGCTGTACTCCCGCTTCCCGCAGAAGCGCCGCCAGCCCGCAGGCACGGCGTTCCAGCATATCCCTTGTCATAACCTGGCCGTGGAATACGATAGCCGGCGCATCCGGCCCGGCCTTTACCTTCTGCTCAATAAACCGGTGAATGGGCAGATTGACAAAAGGCGTAGCCGCATAGCGCGGCGCCTCCACATACGTTTCATAATCAGCCGGGCACAGCGGTGATATTTCATCCAGCGTCAGCGCTCTCCCCGACAGGATCTCCCGCAGAATCTGACGCAGACAGCGTCCGTAAAAACGAATGGTATTTTCTTCAAACAGGCTGGACGCGCTTGCCATCTGGAAGCTGTAGCAGCTTCCCTGCCGCGCCGTCTCCACTGTCATATCCATTTTCACCGTTCCTGTGATGACCGGCAGAAATTCCATCGGTTTTCCATCCAGAACAAAAGCCGCCGTATCCACAGGACTCTGCGAAAACATAACCTGATACAAGGGATTCTGGGCGCTCCGCGGCAGCTTCAGCAGTGCCAGAAGCTCTTCCAGAGAAATTTCCTGATGATCCAGCAGCCCCGTAACCTCGCTGCGCACCTCCTGGAGGTACGCCTCCGTCCGCCTGCCGCCCTCCGGTCGGAGACGCAGAGGCAGCGTATTGATAAACGGCCCGCAGATCGCGCCTGTTCCCGGATGAAGCCTTCCCGCTACCGGCGTTCCGATCAGGAAATCTTCCCGTCCGGAAAGCTTCGACACCAGAATTCCATAGACCCCCAGAAACAGCATAAAGCTGGTAATGCCGTGGTCACGGCAGTATTCATCACAGGCCGCGCTCTCTTTTTCTGTCAACGACCAGCGGTATTCACTGCCTTTAAAATCAAAGGTATGCGGGCGTGGGAAATCAGAGGGCAGCGTCAGAAGTTCCGGCAGGTTTTCCAGATGCCTGCACCAATAATCCTTCTCTCTCTCCCTTCCTCGTTCCGGCTCCTCCTCCAGGTATACGGAATAATCCGTATAAGAAAGAGGCACCTGCAGCTCCAGGCCGCAATATGCTTCGTTCAGCCGCTTCAGTACCAGCGGAGTGCTCATACCGTCGCCTATGATGTGATGGCTGTCTATAAAAAGAATTCTGTTCCCGTCCGGTTCCTGCCAGATAGCTGCCCGCAGCAGCGGAGCGCAGCCCAGATCAAAGGGCCGCAGAAATTTTCCGGACACTTCCGCAAAATCCGCCCCCTCCAGCCACTCCAGGGCAAAAGGCACCGTCTCTGCCACACGGGCGCTGATGCGTCCCTTTTCCTGCACAAAAGCCGTACGGAACACCTCGTCCGCACGAATCAGAGCGCGGAAGGCCTCCTGAAGCTTCGCCGCGTCCGCCTCCTTCGGCAGACGGAATGCTCCGGGCATATTATAGGCGATTCCCGTAGGATCCAGCCACGACTGGACATAGATCCCCTGCTGCATTGGAGAAAGCGGATAGCTTTCCCGCCGCTCTGCCTTCCGGATCATCCGAAGCGGCTCAGCCCCGCTGTCCTGGCTTCCCTCCCCTCCGTCTTTCTGCAGATGGCGCGCCAGGCGCACAGCCGTACGGCATGCATACAGATCGGCAACCCGCACAGAGCAGCCGAAGGCTGCCTCCAGCCCGGCAATAGCTTCCATAGCATTCAGAGAGTTCCCGCCAGACAGAAAATAATCACTGTTTCCGTCCAGATCTTCCCTTCCCAGCACAGAACGGAAAATATCCAGCACCTTTCCTGCGGATGCCGTGATATGCCCTGCCGAACCCGTGCCTGCCTGCTTCCGCAGTACAGGTTCAGGCAGGCGCCGTTCATCAATCTTTCCGCCCGCAGTCACCGGCAGTTCATCCAGCCGCATGATGCAGGATGGTATCATGTAATAGGGCAGATAAGTGGCTGCAAAGGAAAGAAGCTCTGTCTCCTCCAGCACAGTATCAGAGCAGTAATAGGCAGTCAGCACCGGCTGGCTCTCCACCTGGCAGACACGCGCAGCAGCTGCACGGACACCGGGATATTCGGCAATACAGGCCGCCACTTCACTGGGCTCGATCCGCAGCCCCCGCAGCTTCACCTGATCATCCAGCCTTCCGGCCAGCACAATCTCCCCGTCGTCTGTCCAGCATGCAGAGTCTCCGGTATCATACATTTTCTCTTTATCTTCGAAAGGATTTTCCACAAAGCTCTTTTCTGTCAGCTCCGGCGCATTGCGGTAGCCGCGCCCGACACAGAGCCCGCCCACGTACAGTCGTCCGAACACACCGGTGGGCAGCGGATTCAGCCATTTATCCAGCACATAAAGGCGGCAGTTGTCCATTGGACGCCCGGCTGTAATCTGCTTGGCATGGGACAACTCTTTTAAGCTTACGCCCACCGTTGTCTCAGAGGGTCCGTATTGATTATAGAGCTTCGCTCCCGTAATATTTTTCAGCTTCTTCAGCAGGCTGGCCGGAAACGCCTCTCCGCCGCAGAGTATCCCTTCCATATGACGGACCGCTCCGCAGAACTCCGGCTCCTTCAGAAAAGCCTCCAGGCGGGACGGGGTCAGCGAACAGAATCCCACCGCGTAGCCGCGGATCAGCGCCGCCAGCCTTTTCGGGGATTCCTGTTCTTCTCCATCCGCAATCACAATTGTTTTTCCATTTAACAGAGGGACGATACTCTCCAGCATAAACGCATCAAAGCCCACGCTACAGATAGAAAGCACCGCTCCCTTCCCGTAGATATTCTCCATGGCCTGAGCCAGGTTCAGAAGGTTCTTCTGCGTAATCTCCACGCCCTTTGGAGTCCCTGTGCTTCCCGATGTATACACCACATAAGCCAGGCTGTCCGGCTTCACCGGAACCTGGGGCACCTGCCCGGTATTCTGTTCCACCTCTTCTGCAAATACTACCGGAATATCCGGCTCTCCCAGTCCGCTGCGCTCCAGGATCTCACGGGCCGTTACCAGAAGGCCTGCGCCGCTCTGCGTCAGAATTCTCCGGATTCTGCCCGCAGGAAGATCCGGGGACAAAAGCATCCAGGCACATCCGGCACGCAGCACGCCGGCCATAGTCTCCAGCAGTTCAAATCCCCTGGGCAGCAGCACCGCCACCAGCGCCTGATCCCCTCCGGAAGCAGACAGCACCGCCCCTGAAATATCAAACGCCCGCATCAGCAGGGCCTGGTACGTCAGTCTTTCCCCCCGGAAAATAGCGGCAACCCGCCTCGGATATTCATCCGAAGAGGTTTCCAGCGCATCAAAGACCGACCGCTCCTCCAGATAGCGGCCTGTCCGGTTAAAGGTATATAAGACACGTTCCCTTTCATCTGTCGTCAGCACGGAAAGCTGGCGTATGGGCTTCTCCGGATTTGCCAGAGCCTCCAGCAGAATGTTGCAGATAGTATGATGCAGCCGTTCAATCTCTTCCCTGGCAAAAAACTGGGTCAGATAATCATAATCTATGGAATAGCATTTGCTGTCTGCCATGTTTGTCACATGGATGCAGAGCTGCTCCGCCTGATAGCCGCTGTAATGCCATCGTCCGGAAATCAGCACGGACGCATCCCGGCTCTCTACAGCCTGGCTGTTCTGGTAGGACAGGGCAATATTGAACAGACGCCCCTCCCCTTTGTTCCTGCTCTGATAAATTTTCTCGATATGGGAATACGGAAACCTCTGGTGCTTGAGCAGATCGAACCACGCTCCTGTCAGTTCCCGGTTAAACTCATTCCAGCTCCAGCTGTCGTCAATCCGGTTAAAAAACGGCAGAGTTGTCACGAACATGCCCGTAGTCCGCTTAAAAACATAGTTGGTGCGGTTCATAATCGGTACGCCGATCGTAAAGCGGTCTGCGCCCCCGATCCGTTTAAAATAAATGGCCAGAGCCATATAAAAGACAGCAAAAGGAGCCACGCGGTTTTCCGTACAGAACCGGTACACCGCATGGTTGAGCACCTGAGGCAGGTCAAAAGAAACCCGGCTGCCGAGAGGGCTCACAACTGCGCTGCTGACAGCCTTCAGCACCGACGGCTCACCGGATTCTTCCAGGATCTGCTCCCAGTATTTTCTGTCCTTCTCATAAGCCCTGGAACTGAGATAGTTTTGTTCTTCTTTTATATGTAATTCATAGCTGGGAGATTTCTCAAGCCCTGCAGGCTTCCCGTCCAGCAGGTTCAGATACGTCTGTGCGATCCGGTTGCAGACCATCAGCTGCGCCCACCCGTCAGAAATGATGTGGTGCATCTTCACCAGCACGCCTCCGGAATTTTCTCCTGCCCGGAACAGGATAAACCGATACAGCGGTCCGTCAAACACAGGAATCGGCTCTCTGGTCATCGCTGCCTCCCAGCTCTCGATCCCTTCTCTGCTGGTATGGGACAGATCATAGACCGGAAATTCCTCTTTCACAAACGGTGCATGATACTGCACCGGATCTCCGCCGGCACTCTGTTCGATCCGCGCCCGCAGAGAATCGTCCGCCTCCAGAACCATCTGTATGCTTTTCTGAAGCAGTACAAAATCCACACGCCCTTCTACCTGAATCGTAGCGCTCAGATTGTTAACAGAAGTTCCTTTCAGAGAACATTCCAGATTCCAGATATTTTTCTGACTTAAAGACAGCGGAAAACGCTGTCCGTAATCTTTCGTTTCCATATTGCCCGTCAAACCCCTATGTTTTCCGTCAGATACAGTATACTCATCTATATTTATACCCTTTTTTTTATCCAAAATCAACCTTTTCTTCAGTTTCAGACACCCGATCCAGGCCTTTTCATACTTTCCCCAAAAATATTGGAATATTTATCCATTTTCCGCGGTTTTTCCTCTCCTGTGCCCCCTCTTTTCCGGCGTTGTATGCCTGGCCTTCCGTACCATTCCTTCCGGGTTTGACAGCCGTATTTGAATCCTTTATAATGAATCCTGATTATTTATACTGTGAATACTTTTCTGAAAAAACGGCCCGTCGGAGGCGGGCCTGACACGGCAAAATGAGGGGGAAGCAGGCCGGAAGCCTGACAGACATATCACTGTTTTCTGACAGAATAAAAAGGAGTAATGGCATATGCTTCAGATCATGCACATCTGCAAAACCTATAAAACCGGCAATCTGGTGCAAAAGGCACTGGATGACGTATCTCTGTGCCTGCGCGAAAATGAGTTCGTGGCGATTCTGGGCCCCAGCGGTTCCGGCAAAACCACACTTCTGAACATCATCGGAGGCCTGGATCGGTACGACAGCGGCGACCTGGTCATAAACGGCATTTCCACCCGGAAATACCGGGACCGGGACCGGGATTCCTACCGGAACCATACCATCGGCTTTGTTTTCCAGAGCTATAACCTGATTCCTCACCAGACCATACTGGCCAATGTGGAACTGGCGCTGACCATTTCCGGCGTTTCCAAAACTGAACGCAGAAAACGGGCCTGCCGCGCTCTGGAGCAGGTAGGTCTGGGAGATCAGCTGCACAAAAGACCCAGCCAGCTCTCCGGAGGACAGATGCAGCGTGTAGCTATTGCCCGGGCGCTGGTCAATGATCCCGACGTGCTGCTGGCCGACGAGCCCACCGGAGCCCTCGACAGCGAAACCAGTGTTCAGGTCATGGAGCTTCTGAAAGAGGTGGCCCGGGACCGGCTGGTGGTTATGGTCACTCACAACCCGGAGCTGGCCGAAGCCTACGCTACCAGGATCGTCCATCTGAAGGACGGAAAAATCCGTTCCGACACCCATCCCTTCCGCCCGGACGGCGGCCTGCCCGCTGCACCTGTGCATAAAAATATGGGAAAAGCCTCTATGTCTTTCCTGACCGCGCTGTCCCTGAGCTTTAATAATCTCCGGACGAAAAAGGCAAGAACACTTCTTACTTCCTTTGCCGGCTCCATCGGCATCATCGGAATCGCCCTGATTCTGTCACTGTCCAACGGAGTAAATACCTATATCAAATCCGTGGAGGAGGACACGCTCTCTGAATATCCGCTGGAGCTTCAGAGTACGGAGATGGACTTTGCCTCCATGATGTCCGGCATGGGCAGCACCAGCGACTCTTCCGGTGAAGGTGAGGTCACGATTCTGGAGATGGTCACAAATATGTTTTCTACGGTCAACGCCAACGATCTGGCAGCCTTCAAGGAATACCTGGACAGCGGAGAAAGCGGCATCGAACAATACGCCAACGCCATCGAATATGTATACAATGTGGCTCCGCAGATTTACCGGAGCAATGCTGACGGTACCGTCCGTCAGGTCAACCCGGACAGCTCTTTTTCTGCTCTTGGTCTGGGCTCCTCCGCCAGCTCCAGCAGCCTTATGTCCTCTATGATGAGCACAGACGTCTTCTATGAGATGCCTGAAAACACAGCGCTGTTTGAGGATCAGTACGAGGTGAAGGCCGGCCGCTGGCCGGAAGCCTGGAACGAATGCGTGCTCGTCCTCTCCCCCCGCGGCAGCATCAGTGATTTTATGCTGTACACGCTGGGTCTGCGGGATTCCGTGGAGCTGGACAAAATGGTGGAAGAATTTCTGGCGGAGGAACCGGTAGAAGTCCCCGATAACATCCGTTCCTATTCCTATGACGAATTTCTGGGAATCTCCTTTAAGCTGGTGAACAGCTCCGACTATTACGAATACGATGAAGAATACGGAATCTGGCGGGATAAAACCGACGATGACAGCTATATGCAGAATCTGGTGGCAGACGGCGAAGACCTGACCATCGTCGGAGTCGTGCAGCAGGCAGAGGGGGTAGCCGCCGGAATGCTGGAAACCGGCATCGGCTATCCCGCTGACCTGACCCGCCATGTAATGGGCGCAGCTGCCGAAAGCCCCATTGTGCAGGAGCAGCTGGCTGATCCCGATACGAATGTCCTTACCGGAACTGCCTTTGGGACAGACAGTCAGAACAGCTTCGACCTGGAATCCCTGTTTTCCATCGATGAAGAGGCGCTGCAGAACGCTTTTCAGTTCGATGAAAACACTCTGTCAGCAAGCGCTCCGGATTCCGGCTCTTTCGGCATTGATGCCGGCTCCCTGGATGCAGGCTCTGTGGATCTGTCCTCTATGGTTGATCCGGACAGCCTGTCTGTAGACATGCCGGAGCTGTCGGGGCTGGATATGGAAAGCCTGCTGTCCGGACTCGACCTGTCCATCTCCCCTGAAGGCCTGCAAAGTCTGGCATCCGGCCTTTTTGAAGGTTATCAGGACTATGCGGCTTCACACCCCGAGGCGGATTATTCCGGCCTGGGCGATTCCTTCCTGGCCTATCTTCAGACAGATGCAGCCCGTCAGACTCTGTCGGACTGTCTGGAACAGATCCTGGCCGACACCGAGGTCACCGTTTCCACCGATGCTCTGAAACAGCTGATCCGGGATTTGATGGACGGATATCAGCAGTACGCTGCTGACAACGGACTGACTGACCCGGATCGCTTCGACGAATACCTTGCCATGTATCTGGAGACAGATGAAGCCCGGCAGATCATTGCCGACGGTGCCTCCGGAGTCGTTCAGATTTCCGGCGAACCGGATCTCTCCTCTGAGCAGCTTCAGGCCTGCGCCAGCGCTCTGCTGAACGGGTACCAGCAGTATGCCGTGGAAAACGGACTTCCCGATCCTTCAAAAATGGGAGAACATTTTTCCGCCTATCTGGCGACACCGGAAGGCAGCAGCCGCCTTACCGAAGGGCTCCGGAATACCATCAATATGGATGTGCTGCAGCAGCAGATCGGTTCTGCCATGCAGGAATACATGGCATCTGCCGCAGACGCCTATTCCTCTGCCGTGGCCCAGCTTCTGCAAAGCCAGATCACTTCCGTGATGCAGCAGGTCATCAGCCAGATCAGTCAGAGCATGGCTGCCGCCATGGAAGAATACATGGGACAGATGAGCGCCGGGCTGGAGGATGCTTTCACAGTCGATCAGGACGCCTTTGCTTCAGCTATCACCGTCAATATGGATCAGGAAGAGCTGACGGAGCTGCTGGTATCCCTGATGTCAGCGGAGAATACCACTTATGACAGCGTGCTTCAGGATCTGGGCTACGCCGATCCGGACGATCCCGGTGCCATCAATATTTATCCGGTGGATTTTGAAAGCAAAGGCCGCATCACAGATATTCTGGATGCCTACAACAGCCTGATGGAAGCCCAGGGCAAAGAAGACCAGGTCATTAAATATACCGATATGGTGGGGACGCTGATGTCTTCCGTTACGGATATCGTCAACGTGATCAGCTACGTACTGGTGGCCTTTGTGGCGATTTCCCTGATCGTCTCGTCCATCATGATCGGCGTCATCACCTATATCAGCGTGCTGGAACGCCGGAAGGAAATCGGAATCCTCCGGGCCATCGGAGCTTCGAAACGGAATGTGGCGCAGGTTTTTAACGCAGAAACGGTCATTATCGGCTTCTGTGCAGGCGCTATGGGAATTATTATCACCCTGATTCTGCTGATCCCGGCCAATTTCCTGATTCACACCATCGCCGGCCAGCCCGGCATCAGTGCCGCCCTTCCCGTAGTTCCGGCCATAGTACTGATCCTGCTGAGCGTTCTGCTGACGCTGATCGGCGGGCTGATTCCCTCGCGGAAGGCCGCCAAAAGCGATCCGGTTACGGCGCTTCGGACGGAATAAGCCTTCTTCCTCTCGCCCGGTTACGGCGCTGCAGACAGTTTTGGTTATCGCTGCGCCGCGGGCCCGAAAATCTGCCTTTCTGCATCATCCGCGAAACGATTCCACAGGCGGCGTACCATTTCACAGGGCGCCGCCTGTTCCCGTAACCGGAGAACAGCTTTATAACGGCAAAACGCCAGGTCCAAAAGGGGCCCGTAATAGAGCTTCACCTTCTCCTTCAATGCTTTTCGCGTCCCCGGCTTTCTCTGTATGCTCTGCAGAAGCTTCCAGGCTTCCTCATAGCAGCCGAAAGAGCAGAGTGCATAGACGCCATAGACCTGCGCGGCAGGAACCGGATACTGCGTCTGCCATCCGACGGTTTCACAGTAACAGATCAGGCACCAGGGTGCCTCGCCCCATGGCCTTCCTCCAGCATTCCCTTCAGTTCTGCCCTTGCCATAGTGCCGCCACCTCTCTTCCTGAAATTCAGGGCTATATACTCCACCTGAAAGCGCAATTTTTCACACGATACCCCGCGCCCACTACCCGCCGTTCGATTTGCAGGGTCTTAAAAAGCCCTATCACTATCGAACATTTTATGTCGTACGTTAATATATTGATATTTTCGTCCGATTTGTGTATAATAACACTATATAAAGTACACCCCAAACAAAGGAGGGATTCGTATGATCGTTACCGCAACAGAATTTAAAAACAATCTCGGAAAATATCTGGAAATGGCAACGTCACAGGATATTTTCATTACCAAGAACGGGAAAAGCATTGCCCGTCTCACAAGCCCCGCTGTCGATAAGCTGGCGCTTCTGGACGACCTCGCAGGGATTGTTCCGGAAGATCAGGCAATGGATGAAAATACCATACGAGAGGAGCGGCTGTCCAGACAATGAGAATACTGATTGATACCAATGTCATTCTGGATATTGTCCAGAAACGTGAACCATTCTTCGCGGATTCCTACCAGGCTCTCCGCAGGGCTATTGAAGCCGATGCGGAATGTCTGATCTCCGCATCCGCCGCCACGGATATTTTCTATATGCTCCGCAAGGCGTTCCAGTCC
>DVJR01000170.1 GCA_018716575.1 Candidatus Scatomonas merdavium
GGCCTTGGGAAACATATATTTGATCTTCTTGCAGGACCAGATATACCAGTCCGGCACGCCGTGGGCCGTCATTTCCTTTTCCCACTCCGGCTTCAGGCCCTTGCCCTTCCGGACGCTCTCCATGATCGTAAAGGACAGCTCACTCTCCAGCCCCATGCGAATCAGATACGTCATGATATCGTCGCGGGTACAGATGGCCGTGGAAATCGTAGCCTTTCCCTCCTCGATCAGGGTCTGGGCGTTGCCCAGCCATACGTCCGTCCCGTGGGACAGGCCGGAGATACGGATCAGGTCTGAAAAGCTCTGGGGCTTCGTATCCTGGAGCATCTGGATCACGAAGTCCGTTCCGAATTCCGGAATCCCCAGGCACCCCAGAGGGCAGCCGCCGATGTCGGAGGGCTGTATCCCCAGGGCTTCCGTGCTTTTGAACAGCGACATAACCTTCGGCTCGTCCAGGGGCACCTCCGTGGCGTCTGTCCCGGTCAGATCCTCCAGCATACGGATCATGGTCGGATCATCGTGTCCCAGGATGTCCAGCTTCAGCAAGTTGGAATCGATGGAATGATAGTCAAAATGGGTGGTCACGATATCCGTGGTGTTGTCGTTGGCCGGATGCTGCACCGGCGTGAAGGAATTGATGTCCTCCCCGAAGGGCAGGACGATAATGCCTCCCGGGTGCTGGCCCGTGGTCCTGCGGATGCCCGTGCAGCCGCCCACGATCCGGTCAATCTCACAGTTGCGCTTATGTATGCCCCGTTCCTCATAATAATTTTTCACATAGCCGAAAGCCGTCTTGTCGGCCAGGGTGCCGATGGTCCCGGCCCGGAAGGTCTGGCCCGCGCCGAAGATGACCTCCGTATATTTATGAGCCTTACTCTGGTACTCGCCTGAGAAATTCAGGTCGATATCCGGCTCCTTGTTGCCCTTGAAGCCCAGGAAGGTCTCAAAGGGAATGTCAAAGCCCAGCTTTTTCAGCGGCCTGCCGCAGTTGGGGCAGTTGCGGTCCGGCATATCGCAGCCGGCCCGGCCCGCATACGCCTTCACCTCTTCCGAGTCAAAATCCACGAAATGGCAGGACTCGCAGAGGTAGTGGGGGCTTAGCGGATTCACCTCCGTAATCCCGGCCATGGTGGCCACGAAGGAAGAGCCTACAGAGCCACGGGACCCCACCAGATAGCCGTCCTCATTGGACTTCCACACCAGCTTCTGGGCGATGATATACATCACCGCGTAGCCGTTGGAAATGATGGAATTCAGCTCCCGCTCCAGCCTGGCCTCCACGATCTCCGGCAGCTTTTCCCCGTAGATTTCATGGGCCCGGTTATAGCAGATGTTCCTCAGATCCTGATCGGAATTCTCAATGACAGGCGGGAATTTTCCGTTTCGTATGGGAGAGATTTTCTCGCACATATCCGCGATTTTCCGGGGATTGTCGATGACGATTTCCTCTGCCTTTTCCGCGCCCAGATAGGAAAATTCCTCCAGCATCTCCTCGGTGGTCCGCAAGAACAGCGGCGCCTGGTTGTCCGCGTCCTCGAAGCCCTTGCCGTACATGATGATCCGGCGGTAAACCTCATCCTTCGGATCCATGAAATGCACGTCGCAGGTGGCCACCACCGGCTTCCGGAACTGCTCGCCCAGGCGGACGATCTTCCGGTTCAGCTCCCGGATGTCATCCTCGCTTCTGACCACCTCATTATTCTCATCCCGTATCATAAAGGCGTTGTTGCCCACGGGCTGAATCTCCAGATAATCATAGAAATCGGTGATCCTGGCGATCTCCGGCTCCGGCACGCCCCGCAGCAGAGCCTGGTACAGCTCGCCCGCCTCACAGGCCGAACCGATGATCAGCCCTTCCTTATACTTCAGGTACAGGCTCTTAGGCAGCCTGGGCCTGCGGTTGTAATATTTCAGATGAGACTCCGATACCAGGCGGTACAGATTAACCCGCCCCGTCTCGCAGGTAGCCAGCACGATGGCATGGTAGGTGGGCAGCTTCCGGATGGTATTCTCCGATATCTGACCCTGCTCGTTGAGCTGATCCAGATCCGTGATATCCCGTTCCTTCAGCATTTTCACGAACCGCACGAAAATCTCCGCCGTGCAGGCCGCATCGTCCACAGCTCGATGATGGTTGTCCAGGGGCACGCCCAGGGCCTTGGCCACCGTATCCAGCTTGAACCGGTTCAGCCCCGGCAGCAGGAAGCGCGCCATGGCTACCGTATCCGCCACAGTGAATTCCCGCTCCAGCCCCAGATTTTCACAGTTTTTCTCTATAAAGCTCATATCGAATCCGGCGTTGTGGGCCACCATGACGGCGCCCTCGCAGAATGCCAGAAATTCCGGCAGCACCTTTTCAATGGTGGGAGCCGGCAGCACCATGTTGTCGTTGATGCCCGTCAGGTTCTCAATCCGGAAAGGAATCGGCACCTCCGGATTGACGAAGGCGGAAAACCGCTTCGTGATTTTTCCTTCCTCCACCCGGACGGCTCCGATCTCTATGATTTTGCAGCTCTCCGGCGAAAATCCCGTGGTCTCGATGTCGAAAACCACAAAGGGGCTGTCCAGGCTCTGTCCCCGGCTGCCGGTCACGATCCCCTTCAGGTCGTCCACCAGATAGGCTTCCATCCCATAGATCACCTTGAACGGAGCGGAAATCTTCTTCAGTTCCTCCTTCGTGACCTCCGGATGCTCCTCCTGGTATTTTGCCCGGTATTTGCTGTCGATATCTTCCATGGCGTGATTGGCCTCCGGAAATGCCTGCACCACGCCGTGGTCCGTAATGGCGATGGCCGGATGGCCCCACTCGTAAGCCCGCTTCACCAGCGCCGCCGCATCGGAAACGCCGTCCATATCGCTCATCTTCGTATGGCAGTGGAGCTCCACCCGCTTTACGGGGCTGTTGTCATGACGGGTCTCCCGGAAGGCAGGAATCTTCCGTATGCCCCAGACGCCGGTAACGGTCAGCTCGTGGTCGAAGGAATCCATCACTGCCTTTCCCTTCACCTTGACAAAAGTTCCCTTCTTCAGAATTCCGGCCAGTTCTTTTATCTGTTCCGCGCTGACGAATACTTTCACGGCGATGGTATCCGTATCATCGGTAATTGTGAAGATGATAAGCCCCCGGCCGTTCCGCAGCTCCCGGCTGTCAAAGCTTAATATCTCGCCCCGGATCACCACGTCGCCGATATCGCCCTCGATGGCGTCAATGGGCATGCTGTCATCCTCAAAATCCCTGCCGTACAGCACATCCGGGCTGGAGGAGCGCTTCAGGGGCAGATCCCCGCCGCCCCGGCGGCCCTTTCCGAACCGGCTGCCCTGTCCTTTTCCGCGGCGGGAACCGTCCTGCTCCCCTTCCGCCTTCTGCTTTCCGGCCGTTTCGCCCTTTTTCTCTCCATCCTCCGCTGCCAGCCAGGTGTGCTCCGCCACCTGCCGGGCCGCGGCTTCCATCTGCAGCTCGCTGTTTTTCAGAGCGCGGCTGCCCTCTCTCTCATAATAGGAAATCTGTATAGCCAGCTTCATGCCGCAGCGCTCGCTGAAAATCTTGTCCAGAATTCTGTACAGCTCTTCTTCCTTCTCCCTGCCGATCACCGTGTCGCACAGCGCCAGCTCCATCGTCGTTTCTTCCGGAAAGGAAATCCGGGCCGTCTGGAACATGTGAAACAGCAGAACATTGTATCGCTTCAGCTCCAGCAGTATGCTGGGGCGGTACACCTCCAGCAGCCGCTCCGGCGTATACTGCCTGGACAGATAAAACTTTTCTATGATTTTCACCCGGAGAGGCGCACCCGAAAAAAGCTGGCGCTCCATCTCCTCTTCCAGCCTGAATATATGCTTTTTATGAATCCACTGGCTGCTCACCAGGTAGACCCGCAGCATATCCTTCTTTTTATTGATCGCCACCCGGGCCACCCGCACGGCGCCCAGAAGGCCGGCCAGCTCTCCCTCCACCTGAAGGCGGGGGAAAACCGCCAGAAATTCTTTTCCGATAATATCCATTTTCCTACTTCCGTATTACTCAGTTCTTCTGAAGCTTCAGAAGCTCTTCCCGCAGTGCCTGCAGAAGTTCCCCCTCCGGCACCTTTTTTACCACTTCGCCCTTCCGGATCAGAAGCCCCACGCCTTTGCCGCCGGCGATCCCCAGATCCGCCTCTCTGGCTTCTCCGGGTCCGTTGACCACGCAGCCCATGACGGCCACCTTGATATCCAGTGGAATATCCTGCACCATGGTTTCCACCTGATTGGCCAGGCCGATCAGATCGATCTGCGTCCGCCCGCAGGTGGGACAGGAAACCACTTCCACGCCGCCCTGCCGCAGCCCCAGAGTTTTCAGAATGCGTTTTGCCGATTTGATCTCCTCCAGCGGATCGCCGGTTAAGGATACCCGGATGGTATCGCCGATACCCTGGTAGAGGATGATCCCCAGGCCCACGGCAGATTTGATATTTCCGGAGTACAGGGTTCCGGCCTCGGTAATGCCCACATGAAGGGGATGATCCGTCTGTTCCGCAATCAGCTCATGGGCCCGGGCGCACATACATACGTCCGACGCCTTGATGCTGATAACCAGATTATCATATCCCATGTTCTCAATCAGGGCCACCTGGGAAAGGGCGCTCTCCACCAGGCCCTCCGCCGTCACGCCGCCGTACTTCTCCAGCAGCTCTTTTTCCAGTGAGCCGCTGTTGACGCCCACACGGATGGGAATATTCTTCTCCCGGGCGGCGTCCACCACGGCGCGCACCCGGTCCTTGCTTCCGATGTTGCCCGGATTAATGCGGATCTTGTCCGCCCCGTGGGCGATGGCTGCCAGCGCCAGCCTGTAATCAAAATGAATATCGGCCACCAGCGGAATGGAAATCTGCTTCTTTATTTTCTCCAGCGCCTCCGCCGCTTCTGCCGTCGGCACGGCGCAGCGCACGATGTCGCAGCCCGCCGCCGTCAGCGCCCGGATCTGCGCCACCGTGGCCGCCACATCCTCCGTCTTTGTATTGGTCATGGACTGGATCAGGATGGGATTGCCCCCGCCGATGACCCGGTCCCCGATTTTTACGACTTTTGTCCTTGTTCTGTCCATCTTCATCCTCTCTGTCCGTTTTCGGCCGCCGGGCTGACCCGCTCATACCGGGTGAAAACGTATTCGATATCGAAGCACGTCTGCTCTTCGCTCTCCTCCGCCAGACGCCATTCCGGCATTTTATCCAGATTCGGGAACCAGGTATCCGCCTGATAGGCGAAATCGATCCTGGTCACGTAAGCCGTATCGCAGTACGGCAGCAGCATTTCATAAACTTTTCCTCCGCCGATCACATAGACCTCGTCGGAGTTATATTTTTCCAGCTCTTTCTGCAGCTCTTCCAGGCTGTGCACCAGCACGGCCCCCGGCGCCCGGTAATTCCTGTCCCTGGTCAGCACGATGTTCGTGCGGTCCTTCAGGGGCTGTCCTCCCGGAAAGCTCTCCAGCGTCTTTCTTCCCATCACCACCACATGGCCCGTGGTCGTCTCCCGGAAAAAACGCATATCCGAGGGAAGGCGCACCAGCAGCTTGTTCTGATAGCCGATGCCCCAGTTCCGGTCAGCTGACAATATCGCTTTCATGCTCTTCCTCCTTTATACCGCAACCGGGATATTTTTAATCTGTGGTCCCGTCACATAGTTTTCCACCGTCAGGTCGTCCAATGTAAACTGATAGAAATCCTTTACCTCCGGATTCAGCCGCACAGTTGGCGCGTCATGGGTCTCCCGGGTGATCAGCTCCTGAATCAGCGGAATATGCCTGTCGTAAATATGCGCGTCCGCGATCACATGAAGCAGCTCGCCCGCCTCCATGTCGCTGACCTGGGCGAACATCATCAGAAGCAGCGCATACTGGCAGACATTCCAGTTATTGGCAGCCAACACATCCTGAGACCTCTGATTCAGCACGGCATTCAGCGTCAGCCTGTCATGGCCCGGCTTCTGGGTCACATTGAAGGTCATGGAATAGGCGCAGGGATACAGCGCCATCTCATGCAGATCCTGGTGCACATAAATATTCGTCATGATCCGACGGCTGTAGGGGTTGTGCTTCAGGTCGTAAAGCACCCGGTCCACCTGATCCATCATTCCCTCCCGGTACTGATGCTTCACGCCCAGCTGATAGCCGTAGGCCTTTCCGATGGAGCCGTTTTCATCTGCCCAGGCGTCCCAGATATGGCTGTGCAGATCGTGGATATTGTTGGATTTCCGCTGCCAGATCCAGAGGATTTCATCAAAAGCGCTTTTGATTCCCGTCCGCCGCAGGGTGATAGCCGGAAATTCCTTCGTCAGGTCATACCGATTCACCACGCCGAACTTCTTCACCGTATAGGCGTAGCTGCCGTCCTCCCATTTTGGGCGCACCTTTTCTCCCTCCGTACTGCAGCCGTTTTCCAGTATATCCCGACACATGGCGATAAACACCTGATCCGCATAACTCATGGCACAAAACCTCTCTTCCTTTTTGTTCATCCGCCCCATATTCTGAAGCGGCCATTTCCCAATTTACACCAGTTCCGCCCCTGACATTTTGCTGAGGACTGGACTGCTATCATTTTATCATGCCCCCTGCCGGATGACAACCTCGCATCCGCCGGACATCCCGTTTTTCTTACTCTTTTTTCCGCTTTCCCAGAGCCTGAAAATACTCTGCCGGGTTCTTCTTCTGGGCCGCAAATATTGACTTGTTCATATTGAAAATATACGCGATAATACAGGTCACGGCAAAATATGGCAGAAGCGCGAATCCGAACACCTCGGCCCCCACAAAGATAGCGGCAATCAGTGTATTCGTACCGCTTCCGAACACAGCAGCATAGCCCAGGGCCTGCACAAACAGAGGCGGCAGGCCGAACAACGGCGCCAGAAGGCCTCCCAGACAAGTACCCACGGCATACAGCGGGGCCACCTCCCCGCCTACGAAGCCGGAGGCCAGTGTCAGAATTGTCATCGCGCCCTTCAGAATCCAGTCGTACCAGAAGCATTCGCCGCCGCCGAAATACAGCTCCACCAGATTCTCTCCCGTTCCGGAATACCTGCCCTGCCAGAGCAGCATCAGAAGAACTGCTAAAACACATCCCATAATTACAATTTTCCGGTACGAATGTCCTCCGAAAAGCTTCTCCAGCCCCCGTCTGGCCTGCCGTATCCCTTCGGAAAACAGTGTTCCCGCCAGTCCAAAGAGTATGCCCAGAGCCGCCAGCTTCAAAAGCAGCGGTATGCTGACTCCTCCCGAAAAAACAACCTCATGATGGAACCGGCCAAGGCCCAGCAGCCCTGAAACGGTACTGGCCGTAAATGCGGCAACAGCCGATGAAAATAATGCGTTATACTCCAGTTCTCCGGCAATCAACACCTCCAAAGCGAAGAAAATGGCTGCCAGCGGCGTCCGGAACAGCCCCGCAAAGCCTGCCGCCATGCCGGTAATCAGAAAGACCTGTCTTCCGTCCGGCACCCTCCACCATCTGTCCAGCACCGTCTCCACATTACTGGACACCGCTGCTCCGATCTGAATGGCCACGCCCTCTCTTCCGGCGCTTCCGCCGAACAGATGGGTAATCCAGGTGCACACCATGGCCAGCGGCACCATCCGGATGGGAAGCTTCGCTTCCTCGCCAAGCCCCACCTGAAACACCAGATTCATTCCCTTCGATGCCGCCCGTCCCAGCGTCCGGTAAAGCCACACGATCAGCGCTCCCGCCGCCGGCAGACAGAAGATCAGCGGCTGAAAATACTCCGCCCGCATTCCGGTACAGAGATCCAGCACCCGGCCGAACACCGCAGCCACAACGCCGACAACACCGCCGATTATGAGTCCCGCTGTTCCCAGCGCCAGGATCGTCCGGTACTCCTGCCCCAGATGCCACAGTAACTTCTTCATAACTCTCTCCCCCATTATTCTGCTATCTGTAATGATACTCCGAACGTTCAAAATATTCAATGGAAGATCGAAATCATTGACGAATCATTTCATCCAATGATATACTGCCCGGTGAATCCGTTCTATTTTCGGAAATGCAAAAGAAAAAGAAGAAGGAGAAACATCATGAAAAAATTTGTCAATGAATTCAAAGAATTCATTTCCCGTGGCAATGTCATGGATCTGGCAGTCGGTATGATTATAGGCTCCGCCTTTACCGCGCTCGTCACTTCACTGGTCAACAGCATTTTCATGCCTCTGATCTCTCTGATCACAGGCGGCATTGATTTCAAAGACTGGAATATTCCTCTGACCTCCGGCAGCGAGCCGCCCACGCTGGCGCTGGGTGATTTTCTGTCGGCCATTCTGAATTTTCTGATTGTGGCATTCTGTATCTTCATGGTCGTCAAAGCTTTCAACAAATTCCATGACATGTCCTTCCTGAAGAAAAAATCCGAAGAAGCGGCAGCGCCTTCTGTAAAGATCTGTCCCTTCTGCAAATCGGAAATCGCTGTCGACGCCACCCGCTGCCCACACTGTACTTCTGTACTGGAAGAGGATGCCGCGCGGTAATGTCAGGACTCTGGCCGGCGGTTCCGACATTTTTCTGCTTCTGTATTTCGTAATTCATGGAAAAATCCCAATAAATTTTCCATAAAGAATGATTTTTTAGTTGATTTAATTGACGTATCATGTATAATAAAGTATCAGGGAGACGATGTGTTTGTTTCCCTGAATT
>DVJR01000171.1 GCA_018716575.1 Candidatus Scatomonas merdavium
TGATTCTGGTCTTTGGCAGAGGGCTGCCCGCCGCACCATTCTGCAGTCCGCTGTATCCCTGAATTTTCTGCACCGCTGCATCGCGTTCCGTCCCTTTACAGTCTGTGGCCTGCTGTTCCGTTGTTTTTTGCTTTTTCCTTCTGTCCGTCATGCATTTCTCCTTTCCCACGGAGAGAATGCATAAGAGGCTTCTGCTTTCATTGTATCAGCAGAATTCCTGAAAGACAAGAAAGAGACCGTTCTTTTCACATTCTCTTTTTTCCGCGCGTTGTTGTTTTTTAATGAAAATGGATTCTCCGGCCGAACGGCCATGAATTATGAATTTTAGAGCAGAAACCGGATAACCGGCTTCCGATGAAAACAGAACGTCTAACGCACCCGTTTTTCCGATAAAACCAGTATACCCGGATTTTTTTCATTCTGCAATATGAAAATCAGAAACAATTCGGAACAGGAAACAATACAGCAAAGCCCGAAACAGTGCAGCGAATTATCTGCGGCTTTCACAGCCAGAACATCAGCGTGGCAGTACTTTCCGGCATATGGACCCTTCCCACGCTGCAGGTCACCATCACATGCAGCTCGCCACGCAGCTCGCCGCCCTGACGTTTCCGGAGATGGCAGACCTCCAGCGGAATCCGGATTTTCCCGTCACGCATGACGGCCTTCTGCATCATTCCGTCCTTTTCATATTTCAATGTTTCCAGATGCCCCGCCATAAGCTGCCCGTTTATCCGGGAAACCGCCGTCATTTCACAGATTTTCAGCTCCAGATAGCTGCCTCTCCTGCTGTGCCGGAGCACGCCCGGCTTACGGAATCCGCGATCGGCCATAGAAGCGGCATAGCCGCTCTGCCGGTCCTGCCTGAACAGCACAAAATACACCTGATGGGTACCGTATTCGATGATATCCTTCACGATATTCTGTTCCCTTTTCCCCGCTGCACGGGTACCCTGAAGGCTCCGGCTGCCGCGCAGCATGGCAGCCAGCGTATCGTAGCTGACATTTTCAATCAGACTGCGTACATTTTCCTCCATATCCCGGGGCGCTATCCCGATCTGACGCAGATAATCCTTCAGTCCCTCCTGCAGCCCCAGATAGCTGTCAAGCCAGATATTCCCTGCCTCGGTAAGCTGAAAATCCTCTGTCAGCCAGCCATTGTCACAACAGGTCCGAAAAAAGCGGCTCACAGACCCGTGGTTGACCCCGCAGATATCCGCAACCATTCCCACGCATCCTCTTCTGGATCCCATCCTCTTCAGCTCCTGCAGATAGCGTATCTGCTGAACAGTAGGCAAATTGTTCCTTTTGAAATTACTTCCCTGTTCCACAGCGCATTCTCCCTCTCACCTGTTTTCCTTTTTACCAGATATGCACATTTAGTTCCCGGCAGTTTTCTTCCGCAGGCCCCAGGCCCTCCGAAGGAAAAGCCAGAATCAGATCCCCTTCCGTAACAGACGGAAGCGGACTCACAGTATATGTCAGCGCAGCCGTGGGAATACGAAATTCCCCGTTTTCCTGCTCTGCCTGACGCCATCTGTCCCGCTTCCTGTACCAGACCTGTTCCGGATGCCCGCTGTCCCGCTTTTTCAGGCTGAAAAAGCTGCCATCCTCCTTCACGTTTAAGCGGATTTCCGGAACAAACAGGAAAAATTCTTCCGCCAGTATCCGGGGATACCGTTTTTCGGGCCTGTATATCCCCATGCAGAACTCGTAATTTCCCGGCTCATACAGCGTACTGAGATCTGTATTTTTCAGAATCCGGTCGTGAGTATCCCCGGACCGCAGAAACTGCTCGATCCCCACTATAACATTCCGGCTGACCACATGCTCCATCCGGCAGGCATTTTCTTCCGCCTGCTCCTCGTCCAGGTCGCAGACCATCTGGATCAGCTGTGTCAGCCGCTGATGCCGTGCCAGACATTCGGCGCCCCGGGCCCGTCCAAGGGGCGTCATTTCCAGCTCCCTCCTTTCCTCCGGTTCCTCCAGATAACCGTAACGAACCATCTGCCGCATCAGCTGATTCAGCTCTCTTCTGGTAATTTTCATGTGAACGCACAGTTCCGCCGGCCACAGAGGCCTTCCCTCCTGCCTCCAGAGATACAGCCTTTCCAGCAGGTCTTCTTCTTTTTCCTCCTGGGACACCGCAAAATTTTCTCCGATTTCCCGCTTTCCTTCATACTCCTTCATTTTCCTCTGATCCTTATGTACCATGTCTCCGTCTTTTTAGTTAGTATATCCTAACTATCGTATAAAAAAATAAAGCTCCTGTTATTTCCCTATTCACTATACGTCCTTTGTGCAGAATTTGTCAATACTGCCTGTCGGATACCCGCTTACGCAAATACAGCGCCGCCCTCCGGGCGTACCGCGCAAGAAGCCGAAATATCCATGCGGCCCTGTATTCCACCCGGGCGCATGGATATTCCGTTCTGTCCGTTCAGTATTTTCCGGCTTTTGTCAGCCTTACTCTGTCAGTCTGTTTCTCTGCGTCTTTTCTGTTCCAGCACGCCTGCGGCCACGACAAGACCACTCAGCGCGGCTGCCGCGCCCCAGACAGCCTGATTCATGCTGTCTCCGGTCTTTACGCCACCTGCCTTCAGGCTGGCGCCGTTATTCTTATCGACGCTCTGATTTCCGGTCAGCGTATTGCCTCCGTTCAGGCCGCTTCCGCCTCCTATACCGCCGTTTTCGTTATTACTTTCATTGCCGTCATTTTCAGCGTCTCCATTTCCGTTGTCATCCTGTCCGCCGCTGCTTTCATCATCGCCGAAAGCGGGATCATCCGCTGTGGTTTTCTGAATGGTACTCCAGTCCAGCTTCAGATATACCGGCTGTGTCCCGGTGCCTGCCGCAATAGCCTCCATTACCGGCACAAATACCTGAAGCGGTACAAATCCGTCATCCAGTGCCTCAGGAATCAGCTCGAAGGTTACCCGGTCCGGATAATCTGTTCCATAGGAGTCCTCCACTCTGTTTCCGCTTTCATCCGTCTGATATTCTTTCACTGTCACATCCGCCAGACTGCCCTGGGGATTGCCGTAGGCGTCTGTAGTATATCCGGTCAGGAAATAGCGGAGATCCTTCAGATAACCATAAGAGCTTCCAATCTTCAGTCCCTGAAAATCCAGAGTCAGATAATATACTCCATCTTTTACTGTCAGCATAACCGTATGGTTAATGGCATTATCGGACATAGAAGCGGTAGTTTTATCCACCTTTACCATATTGCCGCTGACAGAATAGACACCGTCCTCCAGATTACGGATATCCAGCTCCTGCTCTGCATCTGCACTCATTCTGAACAGTTCCATGGAATCTTTCAGATCGGAAGCTGCCCTGGTAAGTTCTTCCGCGTCTGAGCTGTTTTCCAGATAATATTCCGCCAGACGAATAGCATTCTGCAGAATCTGCCAGGCCGTATCGGTCTTGCTGCCCTGTGAAATAGCTTTCGCCTCTTCAATAACTGTCCGCAGAGCCTCTTTCTCCGCCTCCGCGGAAGTCTCGCCGCCCGTCGTCACTTCGTTGGACACCGCCGTAAATTTGTAGTCCAGACTTCCGTAGGTGCTGGCATACAGCGTTTTGACAATCCGATATGTGCCTTCTTCCTCCGGCGCATACGTTCCTGACACTGCATCAGCCTTGTCATTTTCATAGGCTCTGGAGACAGAAACAAAAGTTCCGTCCGCCTCTTTTTGCTGAATTTCCGTCCATATCTGCCAGTCATATCCCTTTTCATCCATGAAAGTGACCATATCGCCGTCCGTCATCCCTTCACTTTCCAGCATGGCATAGTACGCTTCCTTTGTGGCAATTTCCGGGTCATAGCTGGAGCTTGTGGCGTCATACCAGTAGAGCAGGTCCAGCACCGTCATATCCTGCTTCCAGCTCAGAGCGCCATCCTGCTCCTTTAACGCCAGATTCAGTTCTCCCAACTGGGGATAGATTTTCCCGTCGCCCACCAGCGCTTTCACTTCATCATCCACTGACGTCAGCGCATTCATCTGAAGGTCCAGCGTCCCCATGGTGACTCCCTCCGGCAGGACATCAGCCGAAAATTCCGTCAGACAGTTATTATAAAGCTTCAGTGTGGATATGTTTGCGTTGGATGCGAACGTGCCCGACCGGAGCTCCGTAATCTGATTGGAACTCAGATCCACATTGGCAAGAGCCTCAAGTCCGGAAAAATCCACAGTATCCAGAGAGGTCAGCTGATTTCTGGAAGCCGAGAGCCAGCTCAGGCTCTCCATACTGCCGACGGAAGACGGAAGGGCGGCCAGCTGATTATCGTCCAGATTCAGAAATGTCACTGTCTTCAGCGGAGCGAACACGCCGTCCGACAGGCTGGTCAGCTGATTGCCGTTTAACGCCAGCGAGGTCACAGCTCCCAGGCCTTCAAAAGCCGCTTCGTCTACAGAAGCGATGGCATTGTTTCCGAAATCCAGCTCTGTCACAGAGGAAAGTCCCGTCAGATCTCCGGCGTCAATTGACGCAATCAGATTGGAGGACAGATTGACCCAGGTTACTTTGCTGTTATTTTTGAAAAACCCTTCCGGAATGGCGCCGATCAGGTTGCTGCCGGCATAGAAG
>DVJR01000172.1 GCA_018716575.1 Candidatus Scatomonas merdavium
TGTGGAAATATTTGGTACGGGAATTACACGAATAAAGCAACTCTATGAAGCAGGACTAAAACAGCCGAATTTTGAAGTGACGGAAAATACAATTAAGATTGTACTCCCGGTTTTTGAGAAAAACCTGAATCTAACGGAAGACGAAAGAAAAATATACAAGATTTTAAGCAAGACAATGTTAAAATCAATCAGCGAAATTGCGCCTCACGCCCCGTTTGGCAAATCAAAGACAACACAGTTGCTGAAAGGAATGAGCAAAAAAGGCGTTGTGAAAATTGAAGGCAGGGGAAGAGGTACTAAGTATGTGATAAAATAACCAAGATGACAAAGAGCAGGAGTTGCAGTAAGATAGCGCCTCCAATCTTAGTAATATACGTTACTTTTGAGGGGATACAAAACAGAAAAAAGAAATTGAAATTTATAACTTTTTACAAAAAAACATACAGGAGAAATGCGAACATGATAAAAATACTATTTGTCTGCCACGGCAACATCTGCCGCTCTCCCATGGCCGAATTTCTTTTCCGCGCCATGGTCACGGATCTCGGCCTGGCCGCCGATTTCCAAATTGCTTCCGCCGCCACCAGCACGGAAGAGATCGGGAACCCCGTCCACCGGGGCACCCGCCGGAAAATGCAGGAGCTGGGCATCTCCACCGCAGGCAAGACGGCGGTACAGATGACCCGCAGGGATTATGACAGATACGATTACCTGATCGGCATGGATCAGTGGAATATCCGGAACATCATGCGGATACTCCGGAGCGATCCGGAGCAGAAAGTATACAAACTGCTGGACTTCAGCGAACATCCGCGGGACATCGCTGACCCCTGGTATACGGGCGATTTTGAAACCACCTACCGGGATATCCGGGAAGGCTGTCTGGGGCTGCTGAAGCACCTGAACATCCATATCCCGAAAGATTTCCGGTACTGATCCGCTAGAAACAAAGCACGACTGACAGCACAGAACAGACAGGAGGCAGAAAAATGAGCATGAACGACACCCCATCCTCAGACAGAGTGCATATCGGTTTTTTCGGCAGGCGAAACGCCGGAAAGTCCAGCCTGGTCAACGCGGTGACCGGACAGGAGCTGGCCGTGGTCTCTGAGATCCGCGGCACCACCACGGATCCTGTGAAAAAAGCCATGGAGCTGCTGCCCCTGGGGCCGGTAGTTATCATTGACACGCCGGGGATCGATGACGAGGGAACCCTGGGCGAAATGCGGGTACGGAAGGCAAAACAGGTGCTGAACCGCACCGACGTGGCCGTGCTGGTGACAGACGGTACAGAGGGCCGAAACAGCGTTGACGAAGAGCTGATTGCCCTCTTCCAGTCAAAAGAAATTCCATACCTGATCGCTTACAACAAAGCAGACCTCTGCGAAACTCTCCCTGCTCTCCGGGATCCGGCGCATGAAATATGGGTCAGCGCCAGAACCGGCGGCGGCATCCATGAGCTGAAAGACCGGATAGCCCGCCTCTCCCTCCAGGAAGAGCCCCGAAAACGGCTGGTGGGCGATTTGCTGCAGCCCTCCGACTTTGTGGTGCTGGTGGTGCCTATCGACAAGGCCGCTCCCAAGGGACGTCTGATTCTGCCGCAGCAGCAGACAATCCGGGACATTCTGGAGGCCGGTGCGGTATCCATCGTGGTAAAAGAAACGGAACTGAAAAACACCCTGAACCATCTGGGCAGAAAGCCCAGAATGGTTATCACCGACAGCCAGGTATTCGACCGGGCCGACGCGGACACGCCGTCCGACATCTGGCTGACCTCTTTTTCCATTCTGTTTGCCCGGTACAAGGGGAATCTGCTCCAGGCTGCCGCCGGCGCAGCCGCGCTGGATAGCCTGCCGGATAGCGCCCGCGTGCTGATTTCCGAAGGATGCACTCACCATCGCCAGTGCGACGACATCGGGACGGTAAAGCTCCCCGGCTGGATACGCAGACACACCGGAAAAAATATCGAATTTTCCTTTACCTCCGGAACAGAGTTCCCGGAGGAGCTGACCAGTTATGACCTGATCGTTCACTGCGGCGGCTGTATGCTCAATGAACGGGAAATGAAATACCGGCTGAAATGCGCGGCCGATCAGGGCGTTCCCATGACCAATTACGGAATCGCCATCGCGCATATGAAGGGAATTCTGAAACGCAGCACCGCCATGTTTCCGGAGGTCCGGGCGGTGCTGGAACCGGAAACAGCAGAAGTTCACGCCGGACAGGCATAAACGACAGCAGGTATGGGGCCGGAACAGGCATAAACGACAGCAGGCGGGGGACCGGAACTAGCATAAACGGCGGCAGGCGGGGCCGGAACAGGCCTTCGCCCGCACGAAAGGAAGGGGCGGAAACCAGTTATGAGAATGTATGATCTGATTCTGAAAAAGCGAAACGGCGGAGAACTGACAAAGCCGGAAATCGATTACATGATCCGAAACTATACGGACGGGAAGATTCCGGACTACCAGATGGCGGCCATGATGATGGCAATTTATTTCCGGGGAATGAACGAACGGGAAACCGCTGATCTGACCCTTGCCATGGCCGACAGCGGCGACCGTCTGGATCTGTCGGATATTCCGGGAATCAAAGTGGACAAGCATTCCACCGGCGGCGTGGGGGACAAGACTTCCATGGCTCTGGGCCCCATGACGGCAGCCTGCGGACTGCCGGTGGCCAAGATGAGCGGCCGGGGACTGGGCCATACGGGCGGCACCATCGACAAGCTGGAGAGCTTTCCGGGATTCCGGACAGAGCTGTCGGAGGAACAGTTCCGCCGGCAGGTACGGGACATCGGCATCGCCATCATGGGACAGACCGCGGATCTGGCTCCGGCGGACAAAAAGCTGTACGCTCTGCGGGACGTTACAGGCACGGTAGATAACATGTCCCTGATCGCCAGCTCGATCATGAGCAAGAAACTGGCGGCCGGAGCGGACGCCATCGTGCTGGATGTGAAAACCGGAAGCGGCGCATTTATGAAAGAAGAGGCGGATTCCAGAGCACTGGCGGAAGCCATGGTGGATATCGGACGGAAAACAGGCCGGAAAATGGCTGCCGTCATCTCCGATATGGATCAGCCCCTGGGCCGGGCTGTGGGAAATGCTCTGGAAGTCCGGGAAGCTATCGATACGCTCCGCGGACAGGGGCCCCGGGACTTCACGGAGCTGTGCCTGACCCTTGGCAGCCAGATGCTGCTCTGCGGAGAAAGGGCAAAAACGCCGGAGGAGGCGAGGGAACTGCTGCAGGAAGCCATACGAAGCGGCAGGGCTCTGGAAAAGCTGGCGGATATGGTGGAAGCCCAGGGCGGAAGCCGGGAGGACGTATACCATCCGGAAAACCTGGCAAATGCCTCCCTGCAGATCCGGATTACCGCCCCGGATAGCGGCTATATCCGTCACATAGCCTGCGACGAAATCGGCATGTGTTCTCTGATGCTGGGCGGCGGAAGGGAAAAAAAAGAAGATGTGATTGATCTGACGGTAGGCTTTGAGCTGTGCCGGAAGGTAGGAGAATACGTGGAAAAAGGCGGCTGTCTGGCGGTCATGCACGCCAATGATCCGGACAGAGCGGCAGCCGCCCGGGAGCGTTTTCTGAACGCCGTTGAAATCGGCGCGGAAAAGCCCGCAGAGCGGCCGCTGATTGTGGATATACGCTGATCCGACCGGAGGGTTAGTCCTCCGGATAAACCAGCTGCTCCGGCCGGATATTCAGAAGCACATCGTCCAGATATTTCCGGGCCAGATATTTCGCCATATTCAGGTTCATGTCCAGGTAGTTGCCGCAGTCTCTGGGAGATGCTCCAGGGATCTCCCCTTCATAATCACGTACAAAGGTATACGTCCGTGTCATCAGCGGAACGATATCCGCGGAATCGTAATCACCGGCAAGCAGCAGATAGAAGCCGGTGCGGCATCCCATGGGCCCGAAATATACAATTTTATCACCGAACTCCGGATCATTCCGCAGATAGGTGGCTGCCAGATGCTCGATGGCATGAACCTCCGCCGTATTCATGACCGGCTCCTCATTGGGAGAGGTCATGCGAAGGTCAAAGGTAGTGACCGTTTCAGCGCCGATGTGATCTTTCCGGGACACATAAACGCCGGGCTGCAGTTTTATGTGATTAATGGTAAAGCTCGCGATTTTTTCCATTTCTGTTTTCTCCTCGTACTGATTTTATCCTGCATATTGCAAACAGTTACTTTAAGTTACTTTACCTCTACCAGCTCAATACGGAAATTCAGTTCTTTTCCGGCCATTTCGTGATTGGCGTCCAGCGTGATCCTGGTTTCATCCTTGGCCGTTACCCGCACCGGAAACGGCTGTCCGTACTGATTAGACAGATATGCCTGCTGGCCCACCTCCAACGCCTCGGAGCCTGGAAGCTGCGCAATCTCAATGGTCAGCACCGCATTGGGATCCGGCATGCCGTAGGCTTCCTCCGGCATCAGATGAACGTCCACCACCTGGCCCACTTCCATATCCGCCACCGCGGCGTCAAATCCCCGGATCATCTGTCCGGC
>DVJR01000173.1 GCA_018716575.1 Candidatus Scatomonas merdavium
AGGCATTGTCCTTTCTTGTGGTGTAATAGGTAGAATACACCTTCATGCCGGCGTCCTTCAGTTCCACAGGGAAATCCGTTCCGTCGCAGTCACGGACAGCATCTGCCCCCCAGCGCTCTGCCAGGTTCAGTGTTTCCTGAATAACGTCCACATCTGTAGGGATGGTCACTCTTCCTTTATTCTGACTCATTTGTTTACCTCCTTCTTATTAACCCTTGATACCGCCGCCGGTAACGCCTGCAATGATCTTCTCAGAAAGGAAGATGTACAGCAGGAAGGTCGGCAGGAATACAATGACAACCGCCGCGAACAGGCCGCCGTAGTTTCCTGTATATTTCATCGAGTTGACGATCTGCAGAAGTCCCACGCCAACCGGAGTCATCTCCGAAGAGCTGGCAAAGATCAAGGCCATGAAGAACTCATTCCATACGCTCAGGAAGTTGAAAATCGTCACCGTAATGATGGCCGGCTGCACCAGCGGCAGCATGATCAGCCAGAAGGTTTTTCCGGGCGGGCAGCCGTCAATCGCCGCAGCCTCTTCATAGGTTTTGGACAGCGTGGCGAAGAAGTTCAGCAGATAGGTTGCGGTAAACGGCACCCTCAGAAAAATGTACAGGAGGATCAGAAGCAGCCTTCCCTTAATTCCCCACTGCGTCGTCAGGGAGAAAATCGGGAGAATGATCATAACCTCAGGAATACTCATTGCCAGGATCAGGCTGCCCCGGATCTGTTTGCTTCCCTTAAATCCGAATCTGGAAAGCACATAGGCCGCAGGCGCCGAGATCAGAATGACGACGGTACAGGAAACCACTGCGTAAAGCAGGGAGTTTCCAAAGAACACCGACACATTCTGCGTCTGCCAGGCTGACACATAGTTTTCAAAATGGAGCCCGGTTTCAAATTTAAACACCGAACCGGAAAATATCTCTCTGGAGGTAGACAGGCTTGCACCCAGAATCCAGAGCAGAAACACTGCGGTGAACAGAACCCAGATCGTGACGATCAGATAACCGGGAAGCAGCGACAGCTCCTTTCTCCAGTTCACCTTTTCCTTATAAACAATCTTCTCTTTCTTTTTTTTGCTCATGATTCCCTCTCAATCCGCCGCCTGAGGCGGCATTTACATCCGCGTATATCCTCTCCCCCAGGCCTTAGAATTCCAGATCGTCGTCCTTCAGAAGCTTATTGGTAATGAAGTAAACCACGCCGACAAAGATTGCCAGAACCACGCCGACTGCAGCGCCCGCGCCGGCATCTCTTTCGGAATTACCCGTCGATCCGAATACCGTATCGTACAGATATACCACCGGAACAATCGTGGAAGCTTCCGAAGACACCGGAGAAAACATCTTCGACCAGAGAAAGAAGGTGATGGTGTTGACACTCCAGAAAGTGAGGTTTGTCTTAATAATTCCCTTCAGCAGAGGAAGCGTAATCTTAAAGAACTGCTGGATCTTGTTGGCGCCGTCGATGGTGGCCGCCTCATACAGATCCTGAGGGATTCTCTCAATTCCGCTGATGAAAATGAGCATATAATAGCCAACCGCGCCGAATACGAAGGCAAACAGCATCGCCCAGAACTTCATATCCGTTCCCAGCCATCTCACGCCGTCCAGTCCGACCATCTCCAGCATGGCGTTCAGGAGACCGTAGTCCTGATTATACACATACTGAATCCACATGGTCGCCAGCGCAACGGCGCTGATCACGTTCGGAAGATAGATTGCCGCGCGGAAAAACTTTTTGAAACGGATTCCACTCGTCAGAATTACCGCAAACAGAAGAGCGATGGTCAGAGTCAGGATTCCGCCGACAAACCAGATCTTCAGCATGTTGGAAAGGGAGGTCAGGTAGGTGGCGCTTCCAAATATCCGCGCATAATTTCCCAGCCCGTTAAAGCTCCATTCCGACACGCTCGCCGTGACACTGTCAATGGCGAAAAAGCTCATAACGATTGTTCTTATGACAGGATACAGATACATGATGAGCAGGGACAGCGTACAGGGCAGTACAAAGCCCGCAATCATAGCTTTATTTTTTTTCATATCGTGTCACCTCTTTCGATAAAAAGAGACGGCACTGTTTTAGTGCCGCCTCTTCACTTCATTCGACAGTCTTAGTATAAAGCATCCATCGCAGCGGCAAACTCTTCACCGGTTGCGTATCTGCCTTCATACAGGCCGATGATGACGTCCTTGAGGCTGGTCTTCAGATCAGCGTTGTCGTTCAGTCCCATGTTCCAGGTCAGAGGATTCTCAGTTGCCTGCAGGGTCTCAATGGTGCCGTCCAGCATTGCAGGAGCGGTGTTGTTCGGATCAGCAGGGATCTGAGAAGCGGTATCCGCCATCTTCTGATCGTATTCGCCGGTCACCAGGAACATCGCAAAGTCGAATGCTGCCTGTGCATTTTCCGTATAGGAGGTGATACCAATCGCATTGGAACCCGCATAAGCGTTGGAAGGATCCGCGCCGCCTTCTACTTCAGGATAGTTGAACATTCCCCAGTTGATCTCGGTTCCGGTATTGTTATTTACCTCAGAAGCAACATAGTTTGCGCAGACAACCATTGCAACCTCACCGGTCAGACCGATCTTGTTCTGGCTGGCAGGATACTCATCCGGCGCGCCGTCTGCAAGATATCCGGCATTAATGAAATCGATCTGCTGCTGAGCTGCCTGAATCACGCCCTCGTTCTCGGCCCAGCCGCCGTTCACAGCCAGATCGGAGATGGCTTCGGTTCCGATCACTCTGTCAAGGTGATAGCAGAACAGGAAATCCGCATAGGTGCTGTCCAGAGCCAGAGGCTGATAGCCATTGTCCACCATGGTCTGGCAGGCTGCAAGGTACTCGTCCCATGTGGTGGGAACTTCGATACCGCATGCCTCAAAGATATCCTTATTGTAGAACACACCGCCTACCTGAGGCTGTTCCGGAATTGCACACAGGAAACCTGCTTTATTTACCAGATAATCGGTCAGGCACTTGAAGCTGTGGCTCTCATAATCTGCAGCTGCTGCCATATCGGTCAGATCATACAGATAATCCTTGTAAACCGTAGCCATGTTGGAATCGGAATCTTCAAACAGATCGATCTTCTCGCCGGATTCCAGTGCAGCCATCACGATAGTCTTGATATCACGGCCCTTCCACTCGATATTGATGGTGGCTCCGGTCTGCTCGGAAAAAGCATCCGCCGCTTCCTGAAGCACCTGTCCCTGAGGCTCGGTGTTGTTCCACATGGACCAGTATGTAAGCTCCACACCGCTGTAATCTGCAGCAGCCGTATCGCCTGTGGTCTCCGCGGTCGTCTCCGCAGTGGTTTCTGCCGTTGTTTCAGCAGCTGCTTCCGAAGTGGTTTCTGCCGTTGTCTCTGCGGGAGCTGCAGAACTTGCAGTCTCCGTACCTGACGAACTGCCGCAGCCGGCAACCATTGCCGCTGTCATGACAGCCGTCAATAATAAGCTGACAATTTTCTTTTTCATTCTTTTCCTCCTTCTCTATGAAACGTGATTGGTAACCGTTCTTGATAAGCCAAGTATAGCTGTATTGGACAGGTTAAACAATCCATATGTTGCTTCGTTTTTTATATATCTTGCTTTTCTCTGATAATTCTGTTAGTATAATTTTAGTGAATCAAACGAAAATTTTTGTTTTATTGCTTTTTGTCTTCATCATTATAACCAATATTTGCTTCGTGTAACGTGGCAGTTTTTTGAATTTTTTCCAGTTTTCTGTCAT